>NZ_JBMHFD010000019.1:0-14805 GCF_049166695.1 Apilactobacillus intestinapis | reverse complement strand
CTTATTAATAATTTTTGTAAATCCTAAACCATTATAATAATCTTTAATGGCAGCTAATTTTAATTCTTTAGAAAACATAAAAGAACCCCTTAGGTTAGATTTCTCCAACTCAAGGGGTTCAGTTCACTAGGCATTTGCCTAGTCTTTTTATTATGCGTGAATTAACAGCTTGATTAAGATTAGTGCCACAATGGTTTGAATTAGACCAACTGAAACACTGTAAATGGCAAAACGCTTTCCAGCCTTTAGGAACGCCTTTAAGTTTAGACGTAAACCAATAGCGGCTAGTGCGATGATTTCACACCATGAGCTCAATAGGTGAGCAGTGTTACCGATGAAAGCTGGAAGGTGGAAGAAACTATTTAGGATACAGAAGATTAAGAACCATAGAACGTACCATGGTAGAAAATCAATCTTACCTTTCTTTACTTCTGCTTCAACTTCTTTTTCGGCGTTAGCTAATGCTTCGTTTTTAGCATGAATGCGTGCAAACACAGTAACCACAACCACTAGCATGATGATTCGCATAATCTTGAATAGAGTTGCGAATTGGACGGTAGTTTGGTTAACCATCGTTGCACTGGCGATAACTTGTCCAACTGATTGAACGGTACCACCAATCAAGGCACCACGTAGCATGTCAACGTGACCAAATACCATGGTACCGATGACTGGAAGAGCTAGCATCATTACGGTTCCCATTAGGTTTACCAATGTGATACTCATTCCGGCATCTTCGTCGGAAGCATTAATGACTGGTTTGATGGAAGCAATCGCTGATGATCCACAAACCGCGTTACCACCGGCCATGCAAAGGTAAATTCCTTCACCGAAGTGAAGCCACTTACCAATCATGATGGCAGCGATAATGGTGATGGTCATTTGGATGATGATGAATAGTAATCCGGACCAGTGTAATTGAAGAATGGTTTGGAAAGTGATGGTAAGGCCAAGTAGCATTACTGAGTATTCCAGTAATCGTTTTTCAGCAAACTTGGTACCAGCACTTAGAACTGGTTGTTTTAAAACGGTGTTACCCAACACGATTCCGATTAGGATTGCGATGGTGGCTCCACCGATGTTTGGAATAATAGCTGTAAGAAATTGACTAATAATTGCAATAATAGCTGCAGCTAGAAATCCAATGGTACGTTTTTTAATCGTATCAATCATATGAATTTCTCCTTTATTTATAATATTTAAATTATATCACGTATGACAACCCTTCTAAACCGTTGAATTGTTAAGCTTTAGTTAATATGATTTTGATAATATCGCCATATCACGTATAATTATAAGTAATAGGAGTGATAACTTATATATGTGGACCATAATTTCGATTCTTATTTTACTTATCCTTGAAATTTATAATGTGGTTAGAAACATTAGAAACAACCGTGTCATTAGAGACACATTGAACAATTATGACAACGTTGTGAAAGTACGTGCCATGATTGAAGAACATGATGAAGATAGCGAGGTTGTTAAAGCTATCAAGGATGAATTCAATGTTAGTTTTTATCCTGCAACTAAAATTTTTATTAGCGTCAGAAAAATGAAGTAAAACAAAAGCCTAACGTTTAACACGTTAGGCTTTTTTATTGTTATTTACGTTTTACAACGGAATTTAAAATTAGACTAGCAATCACGATTAATACAAGTAGTAAAATCAACGCATGAAGTGATCCAACCGCAGTTCCGTTTGCTTCATTATTGCTACTCAATTGACTGATGGTAATGATAGCTGAAACGATGGAAGTAGCGATGGCACCTGAGATTTGTTGGATGGTGTTGAAGACGGCGTTTCCGTCGGTTCTTTGTTCACCATTTAGTTGGCTTAATCCACTTGTCATGATGTTACCAAATGATAATCCCATGCATAGCATGTAGATTACGTAGAAGATTAAAATCATGGCGTTACTCAAGTGAGTACCGAAGATGGTGAATAATACCAAACCAATTAGTCCGAATAACATTCCTAGTGCTAGTGGCTTGTAAGCACCGAAACGGTCGTACAAACTACCGGATAGTGGGGCAAAGACTGCACCAATTGCGGCACCAGGTAATACCAATAGACCGGCGATGAACGCTGATGAGTGGTTTACGATTTGCACGTAGTTAGGCAAGATGAATGATAAACCTAGTGTAATGAATTGTAGGATAAAGAATCCAACAATGTGACCAGCGAACTTGTGATTTTGTAATACGGATAGGTCCAAGATGGCGTTCTTACTTCTAATGCAGTGCGTGTAAAGGGTAATTAAAGCAATCACACCAATGATGATTGGAAGAATGACAACGGAACTTAGGATGTTTCCGGCACCCATGTTTGAGAATCCATAAACTAGACCGGTGAAGGTAATCACGATTAGGATTAGTCCGACAAAGTCTAGGCTAGTCTTTTCAATTTTACGTTTTTGTTCGATGTTTAAGACACCCAAGATTAAAGAAATCACTAGGATTGGTAATAGGATGGCGAAGATGTAACGCCAACCGATTGAAGATACCACGATTCCACCGAAAGTAGGACCAACGGCAGGGGCGATGGCGGTAATCAAGTTACCAACCCCCATCATCACACCGATTTTTTCGGCAGGCACTTGATCTAAGATGATGTTAAACATCAATGGTAGGGCAATCCCGGTTCCAAAACCTTGGATCACACGACCTAGTAATAATACTGAAAATGTTGGGGCGCATAGGTCGCACACAACCCCTAGAATAAATAGTAAATTGGCAACGATAAATAATTGCTTGGTTTTAAAGTTACGGTTCAATATTGCAGAAAGTGGTACAACGATTGAAACGATTAGTAAATAGATTGTAGTCATCCATTGAACAGTACTGGTTCCGACGTTAAAGTCGTGCATCAAAGTCGGAAATGTGATGTTCATTGAAGTTTCAATGACAACACCACTAAAGGACATGATTCCAGCTGCGATGACTGATAGTAATGTCTTTAATGAAATTTTGCTATCCATTATTAATCCCCCATGTGTTTAATGATTTTATCTAAGCTACTCTCTAGGGCAGCGTATTCTTCATCAGACAAGAAACTATGGATTTGTTGTTGCGTTTCAACCATGAACTTTTGAATGTCGTCTTCGTATTGAACAGCTAAATCGGTTAGGATAACCTGTTTTTGACGAGCGTCCTTGTTCGATTCAACACGGCGGACTAATCCCTTATCTTCCATACGTTTCAATAGCGTTGAAGCGGTGGAACGACGGATGTTAAATTCGTGTTCGATGTCTTTTTGAAACATTTCTTGATCGTAAAATAGGGTCAAGAAGTCGATTACAGACATCTGCATACTTGTTAAATCGTATTGAATCGCAAACTTATCAAATTGCTTGGTAAGTTGGGTTGATGCAATCTTTAGCTGTCTTCCAATATTTTCTGTCATGAATATCACTTCCTAGATTTTGTTAGCATGCTAACAATTATAAAAGGGACAAAATAAAAATGCAAGCAAAAAATGCACAAAAAAAGAACCCCGCATAGGCGAGGTTCTTTAATACTAGACTTCCAAAATCTTTGATAGGAATGATTTTAGACGATCGTTCTTAGGGTGGTTGAAGATTTCATCTGGAGTACCTTCTTCTTGGATGATACCGTCATCAACGAATACCACACGGTCAGCAACTTCTTTAGCGAAGCCCATTTCGTGGGTAACAACAACCATTGTCATACCTTTTTCTTTAGCTAGCTTCTTCATAACGTTTAAAACGTCACCGACCATTTCAGGGTCAAGAGCAGAAGTAGGTTCATCGAATAGCATGATGTCTGGGTTCATTGCTAAAGCACGGGCGATAGCAACACGTTGTTTTTGACCACCAGATAGTGAACTTACTGAAGCGTCGAATTTGTTTTCCAAACCAACAACTTGTAGTAACTTCTTAGCTTGTTTTACAGCATCTTCTTTTGATAGCTTACCTAATTCAACAGGGGCTAACATGATGTTTTTACCAACTGATAGGTTGTTAAATAGGTTAAAGTGTTGGAACACCATACCGATTTGTTCACGAACCTTATCGATATCAACACCTTTTTTGGCGATGTCAGTACCGTGAACAACAACTGAACCTGAAGTTGGTTCTTCTAACTTGTTTAAAGTTCTTAATAGAGTTGACTTACCAGAACCAGAAGGGCCGATAATAACAACTACTTCGTTATCTTTAACTTCTAGATCTACACCACGTAAGACATGGTTGTCTGCGTATTGCTTGTGTAAATCAGTTACTTTAATTTTGCTCATATCTTAGCTCTCCTTTTTACCCAGTTTGATAGCCAAGTTAATAGGGTAATTACAATTAGGTAGATAATTGCAACCATTGCCCAAACTTTGAATCCTTCAAGGTTTCTAGCGATGATAATCTTACCAGTTTGAGTAAGTTCTAGAATACCGATAATTGATAGGATTGAAGTATCCTTCAAGGTAATGATGAATTGGTTAATGAATGATGGAACCATTAACTTAACACCTTGAGGTAGGATAACCTTTCTCATTGACTTACCGAATGGTAAACCAAGTGATCGAGCGGCTTCCATTTGACCTTTATCAACTGATTCAATACCACCCTTAACAAAGGCAGCAATGTATGCACCTTCATCTAACATCAACGTGATAACCCCAGCTACGAAAGCAGGAATTCTAGTACCAGTTAATGTAGGAATACCAGTGTAGATAAATAATGCTAGAACCAATAGAGGCATACCTCTAAATAAGTAGATAACTGTCGATGATAACCAACGGAAGAACTTGATTGGTAGAACACCAAATAATCCGAAGATTACACCAAAGATGGTTGCGAAGAAGATTGAAACAATTGTTAACCATAGGGTTTGTAGGAAACCTTGCCATAGGAAAGTCTTGTTTTGTTTTAAGATACCAAAGAATGAATGAGTATCTGCAGCGTTCTTCTTAGCGTTTAAGTATCTATCGATGATCTTTTTGTATTCACCGTTTTTCTTTAGGTGAGCTAGACCTACGTTGAACTTCTTTAGTAGTTCTTGGTTAGTACCTTTTTTAACACCGAATGCAACTGGAGTACCAGCAGCTGGTTTAGTAACGATTTTTAGTTTAGTACCTTGGTTGATACCGTATTTTAATACGGGTTCGTCATCGAAACATGCAGCTGAGTTACCAGTTAACACATCTTCGTAGACGTTACTTGAATCATCAAAAGTACTAATCTTGAATCCATATTTCTTTTGAATTGATTGTGCGTATTGAGCACCAGTAGTACCAGTCTTAACTGCGACTGTCTTACCACGTAGGTCCTTTAGACCCTTAATGTTGTCGGTATTTTGAGATACGGCCATAACAACACCTGAGTTGTAGTAAGGATCTGAGAAATCAAATGAACCTTTACGTTCAGGGGTTACGGACATACCCGCAACCATACCATTTAGTTGTCCTGCTTGAACGGATTGGATTAATCCACTAAAGCTGGAAGCTTTCCAGTTAATTTTGAAATGTTGGTCTTTTGCAATTGCGTTGAATAAATCAATATCGATACCAACATATTTATTGTTGTCGTTTGCAAATTCAAATGGTGGGAATGTAACATCCATACCAATTTGGTAAGTCTTTTCTGCAGCATGTGTCTTACTAGGTGCTGAGAATAAACCAAATGCAACGACGAATCCAACAGTTAATGCCATTAACCATCGAATTACTGATGAATGTCGCTTCATTAGTAAAACCCCTTTTCAAAGTAGTATTTCTTTTCCACGTTATATTTCATAACATTGTATGTTTTTATCATATCAGAACGGACGGGCGTTGTATATCTGAAAACACGATTTTTTTAAAAAAGTTAAGTTTTGATGTCATAAAACATAACATATTAATAGATGTATAAGTTGAAAGTCAAAACTTTATAAAAATTTTACCTTTGATCAAACCCATATTTATCAAGGGTTTTCAGCTCTTATGTAAGAAAAAGGTCAAAAAAGGTCAAATTTAGTATTGAATTATGTAATTTAGGTGGTATTATATTCTTTGGATAAGGAAATAAGAGAACAACTAAAAGCCTTATCTAATACATGCCGTGTTTGGCTAATGTATTTGAAAATAAAATATTATATGAAATGTGAGGGATGTACTATGGCAAGAAGTCCATTTGATCCATTTAACGATGATTTTGACAAAATTTTTAACCAATTTTTAGGCGATACAGGTAACTCAAATACCCAACGTCGATACATGATTAATGGTCAAGAAGTTACCCCAGAACAATTAGAAGAATTAAGAAGAAGTGGCCAACTACAAGGTGGCCAACCTAATACCCAACAAAAAGCTGCATCTAATAAAGGAGGAATTCTTGAAAAGTTAGGTCGAAACTTAACTCAAGAAGCTAGAGATAATAAGTTAGACCCAGTAATTGGAAGAGACAAGGAAATCCAAGAAACTGCTGAAGTATTATCCAGAAGAATCAAGAACAACCCTGTATTAGTTGGTGACGCCGGTGTCGGTAAGACTGCCGTTGTTGAAGGCTTAGCTCAAGCAATTGTTAAGGGTGACGTACCTGCATCAATTAAGAATAAGGAAGTTATTAGTATTGATATCTCTGGTCTAGAAGCCGGAACTCAATACCGTGGTAGTTTTGAAGAAAACATTCAAAACTTAATTAAGGAAGTCAAAGAAAAGGGTAACATTATCCTATTCTTCGACGAAATCCACCAAATCCTAGGTGCTGGTAATGCCGGCGACGAAAGTGGATCCAAGGGATTAGCAGACATTATCAAGCCTGCATTATCTCGTGGTGAAATTACCGTTATCGGTGCTACTACTCAAGATGAATACAGAAACACAATTCTAAAGGACGCTGCTTTGTCACGTCGTTTCAATGAAGTGCAAATTAAGGCACCAAGCGAAGAAACTACTTTAGCAATCTTGAAGGGTATTCGTCCATTATATGAAGAACACCACAATGTGATTTTACCTGACGAAGTATTGAAAGCTGCTGTAGATTACTCAGTTCAATACATTCCACAAAGAAGTTTACCTGACAAGGCTATTGACTTAGTAGATATGACTGCTGCACACTTGGCTGCTCAACACCCAGTCTTAGATCAAAAGCAAATCGAAGACGAAATTGAAACTGAAAAGAAAGCTCAAGAAGCTGCTGCAGCTAAGGAAGATTACGAATCAGCATTAAACCACAAGAACAAGATTGAAGAACTACAAAAGCAAATCGACAACAAGAGTGACGAAAAGAAAGTTACTGCTACTGTCAACGATGTTGCTAAGTCAGTTGAAAGATTGACTGGTGTTCCTGTTGCTAAGATGAGCAGCACTGACATCGAAAGATTAAAGACTATGGGCGACCGTCTAAAGGGTAAGGTAATTGGTCAAGACGAAGCTGTTGCCGCAGTCGCTCGTGCCATTCGTAGAAATCGTGCCGGTTTTGACGAAGGTAACCGTCCAATTGGTTCATTCTTATTCGTAGGTCCTACTGGTGTAGGTAAGACTGAACTTGCTAAGCAATTAGCTAAGGACATGTTTGGTAACAAGAACAACATTATCCGTCTAGATATGTCAGAATACTCCGACCCAACTGCAGTTTCCAAGTTAATCGGTGCCTCAGCTGGATACGTTGGATACAACGACAACAACAATACTTTGACTGAAAAGGTTCGTAGAAACCCTTACTCAATCGTATTACTAGATGAAATCGAAAAGGCTAACCCACAAGTGCTAACACTTCTATTACAAGTATTAGACGATGGTCGTTTAACAGACGGTCAAGGAAATGTGGTTAACTTCAAGAACACTGTTGTAATTGCTACTTCAAACGCCGGATTCGGTAACGAAGCACTTACTGGTGAAGACGACAAGGACAAGAAGTTAATGGATCGTCTAGCTCCATACTTCCGTCCAGAATTCTTAAACAGATTCAACGCAATTGTTGAATTCTCCCACTTAACAAAGGATGACTTGAAAGAAATTGTCGACTTAATGTTAGCAGACGTAAATGCTACATTAGCTAAGAAAGACATGGACGTTGTCGTATCAGATGACGTTAAGGACTACTTAATCGAACAAGGATACGACGAAGCCATGGGAGCTCGTCCACTACGTCGAGTAGTTGAACAAGAAATCAGAGACAAGATTACTGACTTCTACCTAGACCATGAAGACATTAAGCACTTAAAGGCTGAAATGGAAGATGGTACTGTCGTAATTAGTGAAAACAAGTAATCTGAATAACGAAAAGAGACCGTTTGGTAGGGACGGTCTCTTTTTTTATTTGAACACCCATAGTTTGCTTAGTACAAAGTTAACTGGAACGGTCACAATTAATGTTAGTACCGGGACAATTTGTTCGTTAATAGATGTGTAGACAGATAATAGGTAGGTTAATAGTACTGTTAAACACCATGTGAACACGTAGGTAGAATAATATTTAATTGCGGTTCTAGTAACGTTGCCGCTAGTCTTGAACACCCATTTTTTATTGATGGTTAAACCAATCAAAGTTGTGGTACCATATCCGATTGCCATGGCAATGGTAGGTGATGTAATCCGCCATAGGAACGTATAAATTAAATAGGTTAGTACTGTGTTAATGAATCCAACGATACCAAATTTGAAAAATTGCTTAATAATATTAATCATTTATTTTCTCCGTGTGAAATCATTTGAACTTATATAGTAGTATATACCAAAATTATTTTTTATATGGAAATCTTTTAATAGTATGCTATTATGATTTCAAAATATTTAACTATTCAAAAGCGAAAGTGGGAAATCGGTATGATTAAGCTTTTAAGATATATTAATTTGATAATAGTTTCTGTTCTGACAGGGATGTACTTATTTGGCCCACATAAATATCAAAATACTGCGTTTATTATTCTATTTGTATTGAATTTAATCTGCCTTGCTGTGACATATATCAGAAAAAGACGTAAATAAATTATGCGGACGATTTGATTTGTGGAAATAAAGACAAAAGAGGCTTCCTATAAAAGGAGGCCTCTTTTTTATACGGATGGTATATAATGAAAACAATAATTAATCAAAAAGGAGATTCGCATGTCCTTACAATATTCTTTTGAGATTACACCCAACATTGATCAAGTTAACCTGGATGGTTTATTAAAACTAAATCCGGAATTCATCTCGATTACCGATAGAAATCACGACATGGATAACCTGCTACAAAGCATTCAAATTGCCGACTACATTCATGCCAATTCATCCGTTGATGTCGTCATTCATCTGACTGGAATCGACAAGGATGAAAAAAGAGTCCAAGAGATGATTGATTTGATGCAACAACACGATATCCACAGCGTGCTGGCACTGCGTGGCGATAAGTTATCGCAAAATGATACGGCGGTGACATTTCCACATGCTGATCGACTAATTGAATTTATCAATCAAAAGTATCCACATGTGAATATCTCTGGCACTTGCTACTTAAATAGTAGTGACGAAGAAATGAAATGGTTGAGACAAAAGATTGAAAAGGGATGCACGAATCTGATTTCACAGTTTAGCTTTGACGCAAATGATTACGTTGATTATTTAAATCAAATTGAAATCGATACGCCAATCTGGTTTGGGATTATGCCGGTAATTTCGATATCACAAGCAGAAAAGATGCTAAACATGACTCATTCGACTGCTCCAGATGAACTGAATGCTTTGATGAATCAGCATGGCGATGAGTTCGGTGAGGATGGTGTGCAATACACCGCGGGGATAATTAATAAAATCAAACAAGCGGGTGCTAGCCACATTCATTTGTATTCATTAAATAATGCGGAAAACACTGAAAAGATTATTAATAAAATTTAGCGCACAAAAAAAGACGCCCTTCGGCGTCTTTTTTTATACACACATCATCTAAAAGAGAGATTAATACTTAGGTTCCCACTTAGTATCTTCGATAGCTTTATCAACATCTTTGATGTCTTCACGTGTAAGACCACGTTTTACAGCGCTATCGGCAACAGCCTTAGCTACAGTAGTTGAGAATTGATCCAACTTAGAAACTGGAGGTAAGACAGCAGCACCTGGTTTGTCAGTGTCGACAATACCACCAAGTGAGTGGGCAGCTGCGGAAATCATTTCGTCATCTAGAACAGTTGCTGTAGCAGCAATTGCACCTAGACCTAGACCTGGGTATACAAGGGCGTTGTTAGCTTGACCGATTTGGTAAGTAGTACCGTTGTATTCAATATCGTTAACTGGGATACCAGTACCGATAAGAGCTTTACCGTCAGTCCATTTTAGTAAGTCTTCAGCCTTAGCTTCAGCCAACTTAGTTGGGTTTGAGATAGGGAAGATGATTGGACGTTCAGTGTGAGCAGCCATGTCCTTAACGATTTCTTCAGTGAAAGTGTTTGGTTGAGTTGAAGTACCAACTAGGATAGTTGGGTGAACTTCTTTAACAACTGCTTCTAGAGTAGTTAGTGAATCTGCGTTATCAAATTCGCTACGGCTTCTAGCAAATGGTTTTTGTTGAGGAGTCAAAGTATCGTCGTCATCGAACAATAGACCTTGCTTATCAACTAGGTAGAAGTGCTTCTTAGCTTCTTCTGGGTCCATACCTTGTTGTACGAATTCATCGTATACACGAGAAACGATACCAGTACCGGCTGAACCTGCACCAAATGATACGTAAGTTTGGTCCTTCATTTCTTCACCAGAAATGTTTAATGCACCTAAGATACCTGCTAGAACGATGATACCAGTACCTTGGATATCATCATTGAATACAGTGTACTTGTCTTTGTATCTGTCTAGAATTTCAGCAGCGTTGCTACGACCGAAGTCTTCGAAATGTAGGTACATTTCTGGGAACATTTCTTCAGCGTCTTCCACGAAAGTATCAACGAACTTGTGGTATTTTTCACCGTAAACACGTTCGTGTCTGTTACCTAAGTACATTGGGTCCTTAAGTAATTCTTCGTTGTTAGTACCAGCATCTAGCACAACAGGTAGAACTTGGCTAGGATCGATACCAGCAGCGGCAGTGTAAACCATTAGTTTACCAACAGCGATATCAACACCGTTAGTAGCCCAGTCACCAATACCTAAGATACCTTCAGCATCAGTAACTACGATTAGACGGATGTCTCTGCCTTCAGCAGCATTCTTTAATGAAGTCTTAATTGAATCTAGATCATCATCGATTGATAAGAATGTAGCGTTTTGTGGTTGAACGAATAGTTCACTGTAGTTTTCAATAGTTTCAGCGATTGTTGGATCGTATACGATTGGCATAAATTCAACAACGTGTTGTGAGAATAACTTGTAGAATAGAACACGGTTTTCATTAAATAGAGTCATTAAGAAAACACGTTTTTCTAAATCTGATGGTTTGCTTTGGAATTGAGCGTAAGCTTGGTCCACTTGTTCTTGTAAAGTTTGAACGTATGGTGGAAGCATTCCTTCTAAACCAAGTTCTTTTCTTTCTTCTTTAGTAAATGCAGTACCCTTATTCTTGAAAGGATTGTTTAAAATATCATATCCAAAAGACATAGTACTTACCTCTTTTCATAATTTATATATAGATAATAATACATGGGTATTTTTATAGTCAAAACTTAGTGTTATAATAAATATAATTTATATCTAAAAATAAAACCTTTTTATATCAACGCTGGGAGGCGTTTTTTATGAACACCAGAGACCTAGAATATTTTATAAGCTTAACGGAATTAAAAGTTTTTTCGAAAGTTGCTGAAGAATTTAAGGTAAGTCAACCTACCATTACTTTCGCTCTGCAACGATTGGAAAAAGAGATGGACGCTAAGTTGATTATTAGACATCGTACCCATGGCGAACTCATTGTAACCGATAGTGGGAAACAATTGTTGAACCACGCTCGCGCAATCATTCGTCATTTTGACGTTGCTAAGCGCAATATCGCCAACTTGAAGGCCAAAAAAGTTTCAATCGGGCTACCACCAATTATTGAAACGAGATACTTTCCTACAATTGCTCAACATTTAAAGGAAAGAAAATTATTAAACAGCATTATTACTTACGAATATGGATCAGAAACGACCAAGTCTGCCTTGAAGAATGGGGAATTAGATTTAGCATTGCTAGGTTCTAACAACCCATTGGAAGATCCAGATATCGAAACAGAAGAAATCGAAAGAATTCCATTCTGTGCATACGTTTCAAAGGACCATCCACTAGCCAACGAAGGAAAAATTCATTTTGCTGACTTAGCCAAGGAAGACTTTGTACTATTTAAACAAGGATTTACCCAAAATGAATCGTTTAATCAATTAGCTAAGCGCAATTCATTTCATCCAAACGTGATTTTCAGATCAAATGAAACCAACAACATCATGAGTCTGATTTCCAACAACGTTGGTGTCGGATTTTTTAACTCATTAGTTCAGGTTCCAGATGGGGTAGTGAAATTAGAATTCTTAGACGAAGATATGCCAATGTTTGTTACCAACCTGGTTTACCTAAAATCACATTACTTCAATGACTTTCAAAAGGAAGTCTTGGATGTTATTAGAGATTCTCTTAAAAGATAACTATAAAAAGTCCTAAGTTTAATCTTAGGACTTTTTTGTATATTTTTTCTTAAAAATCTTTAGATATTCTTAATGTTATATATACTGCAATGACGCCGTTTTTCATCTAAAATTAACATTAATAGAAAAGATGGAGGAGACCATAATGAACAAAGAAACTAAAGAAAAAAAGATTTTGCATAAAGTTAAAAAGAACTGGGTCGTTATTGGAATGGCGACAGTTTCTTTGCTGGGAACTGGTTATGCAGGTCTTCACAATGATATTGTGCCTGTCACTGTTGTAGCTAATGCTGATGACAACTTAAGTGATAAAGGTCCGGTTACAATTAACATTAATAAAGATGATTTTTTAAACTACTTTCATTTAATTAGAGATGCTTCATATGATCAAAATACTGGTGTAATTACTTTGACTCCCGATGCTCAAATAAAAACTGGTGGGGTGTCATTAAAAAATAAAATTTCAATGAACAGAAGTTTCGTTCTTAAGGGTTCTATTTATGCTGGGGATAAGTTGGACTCACAAGGAGGAGCTGATGGATTAGCAATATTCTTACATCCTAACTCTGTTAATACTCCAGTAAACCCTGGTGGATCTGCTGGAATGTGGGGAATTCCAAATGCTGTTGGATTCAAAGTCGATACTTTCTATAACAAACGAGATGATGATCCGCTACCAGCCGGTGATAATGTACAGTATGACGGTGAAGCAAATGCACCATTTGCAGCATTTACTTATACTAATGCAAACGGTGTTTCTGAAAAGTTGAAGAATGAACCTACAGTACAATGGTTAAATACTAAGAACTTTTTAAATAAAGATGCTAAATTTATGCCATTTGTTTTTTCATACGACTCTGACACTCGTACATTTACTGTTAATTTTGATGATAAAACATGGACTCAAAAGTATACTGGCAATGATAACAATATGGTTCTAGTTATTAGTGCCGCTACAGGTTTAAGTCATAACTTACAACAAGTCCAATTAGACAGTTTCTCTTACTCAGCAGAACCATTATATTTGGATCAACAAAAAGCCATGGATGATCTAAATAAGACTGCAAATAATACCACAGATAAAATTAATGGTGATGACAAACTTTCTAGTGACCAAAAGAATAATCAAAATCAAAAAGTTTCTGACGAGTTGCAAAAATCGTTAGATAACGTGCAACAACAAACTACTTCTGATGGAGTAACCAAAGCTCAAGAAGATGGGAAAAAATCGATTGAGAATCAATATGTTCCTGGTTCACAATTAAACCCAGAAAGTAGTAGCGCACAAAGTTCATCTGCAAGTAGCAGTGCACAAAGCTCAACACAAAGTTCCGCTGAAAGCAGCAAGGCTGAAAGTTCCGCGCAAAGCTCATCTGCAAGTAGCAGTGCACAAAGTTCTGCACAAAGTTCTGCAGAAAGCAGCAAGGCAGAAAGCTCAGCGCAAAGTTCCGCAGAAAACAACAGTACACAAAGCTCATCTGCAAGTAGTAGTGCAGAGAGTTCCGCTGAAAGCAGTAAAGCAGAAAGTTCAGCACAAAGTTCTGCAGAAAACAGCAGTGCACAAAGCTCATCTGCAAGTAGTAGTGCAGAGAGTTCCGCTGAAAGCAGTAGCGCAGAAAGCTCAGCCAACAGCAGCAGTGCTCAAAGTTCGGCACACAGCAGTAGTGCGGAAAGCTCAGCCCAAAGTAGTGATGCTCAAAGTTCAGCCCAAAGCAGCAGTGCTCAAAGCTCAGCACAAGGTAGCAGTGCCGAAAGTTCATCCCAAAGTAGTAGTGCTGGAAGTTCAGCCAACAGCAGCAGTGCGGAAAGCTCAGCCCAAAGCAGCAGTGTTGGGAGTTCCGCTTCAAATCATGTAGTTGTACCAGGTTCATCAAGCCATGATAACCACAATGGTAATCCAGACACTGATAAGAATGAAACATCAACACAGTCTGAAGAAAGCCACAAGAATAACGCTGTTAACCCTTCAGCTGAACATAAAGGAACTACTAATCCTGTAAATAAAGATGCAAACCGTTTACCACAAACAGGTGATCAAACACATGAAAATGTCGTTGTTGCCGTTGGTACTGCATTGATTTCAATCGCATTAGGTTTAGCATTCTTCGCATCAAGAAGAAAACGCAAGTAATAATAAAAAGACTCCGCTTGGCGGGGTGAACTGAACCCCTTGAGTTGGAGAAATCTAACCTAAGGGGTTCTTTTATGTTTTCTAAAGAATTAAAATTAGCTGCCATTAAAGATTATTATAATGGTTTAGGATTTACAAAAATTATTAATAAG
>NZ_JBMHFD010000018.1:0-16583 GCF_049166695.1 Apilactobacillus intestinapis | reverse complement strand
CTTATTAATAATTTTTGTAAATCCTAAACCATTATAATAATCTTTAATGGCAGCTAATTTTAATTCTTTAGAAAACATAAAAGAACCCCTTAGGTTAGATTTCTCCAACTCAAGGGGTTCAGTTCAAGCAGATTATTCTGCCTGTCTTTTTATTTTGCCATCAGGATTAATTTCGAAGATGCCTAAATCACCCTCGTGACCCAATTGAATCTCTTCTTTTGAAATTGCTTGGACAATGAATAGCAACTCATCAACATCAAAACCACGTGGAACCATGATTAGTTGATTATCTTCTTTGGCTAAGTAATCTGATAATGCCCTTTCAGCGTCAATGAATGTTTCAACGTTGGCTGATTGATTAACTAAATTCGTGTATGGAAAGAAGTAACCAAACTCACCTCTAAATTTAACCTTGATGAGGTTTTTATGGCGTTCTAAAACTGTAATTACTCTACCCATGGTTTTCTCCTCAATCGTTTTTAATCATCATAATTATACCGATAATTCATGATTGTTTGAAATATTTTAGCTTTTCGCCACAAACGTTAAAAATTCTTTAAATTACGCGTCATAATGATTTCGACTCATTAGTTTGAATTATAATTAAGATAAGCCAACTAAAAGAGGTGAAATTCATGAATAGAATCAATGAATTTGATCCATTCTCATTTATTGTCGGTATCTTAGGTGTCATTGCTGGAATTATTTCAGTATCTAGACCTGATGTAGCATTTAGTACTGTCGTACTTATCGTTGCGGTATTCTCAATCATTAGAGGTATTTTCAAACTTACCCACATGACTGATATCTTCGACTCAAAGGGTTGGATCATTTTTAACAGTATTTTGGATATCTTAATCGGTATCTTAATGCTATTCAACGGTGCATTCGGAATGTTATACATTGCAATCTTCTTTGCAATCATGTTCATCCTGGACTCACTAACTGCATTATCACTTGCTAAATACGTTAAAAACGTCAGCCACGGTTACTACATTATGGATGTTATCTTTGCTATCCTAGGTGTAATCGTTGGTATTTTATTACTAATTTCTCCAGTAGCATCTGCTCTATCAGTTGCTTTCTTGGTTGGAATTTTCTTCTTAGTGAGCGGAATCTTAATGATCGTTCATTCAATTTAAATCCAATAAAAAAAGACCTGCCAAAAACTGGCAGGTCTTTTTTTATGCTTAATTATTCTAAGTGACCGATTAAGACTGCGGAAACCACAATCATTAGTAAACCGATAACTGTAAAGATGATTTCTTTTCTGTTTTTGTTTTCCTTTAGGATAATTAGACCACCTAAAGTTGAAACAACAACGTTCATTTGAGTTAATGGGAATGCGTTAGCAACACCGTTTAACTTTAATGAAGTTAGGTATGCTAGAGTACCTAGTCCACCTAGTAAACCAATGATTCCACTCTTGAGTGTAACCTTTGATTTTAGGTAACCAAATGCTTCTTTACCGTTCAATACGAATGTAACGATAACAGCACCTAAGAACATACCGAATGTTTGTGGTAGTAATCCAACTAATCCAGAAGCATTAGTAATTCTTGGGAATACTGAACATGCAGTGTAACCAAATGATCCGATGATTAGTAGAGGCATACCGGCCTTGTAATCAAGCTTCTTTCTAACAACTCCCTTGTCCACGTAACTGGTACAAGTAGTTCCTAGAATTAATAGTGCGATACTTAAGAAACCAATTAACTTGGCTAATGGAGAACCCCATTCACCGAAGAAGATAACCCCACAAAGTGGAATTTCAATTAATTGAAGACCAGTTGAGATAGGCATTGCAGTAGAAACGTTCATCTTAGTGAATGAGCTGAATTGCATGTATTGAGCAACGGCCCATGCAACCCCACCTAAGAATGGCCATAGGAATTCTTGGAATGAAATCGCAGGTCTAGTAAATAAGTAGATAATAATACCAATTGCTAATTGACCATATCCAGTTCCTAACACTTGTTCAACAGGTTTACCACCAAACTTAGTAGCGATTAGTGGTCCTACCCCCCATAGAAGAGCGGGTAATATTCCGATTAAGATATCCATCTTAACACTTCCTTTTTATACTCTGATTATAATTATAATATCTATTTTCATTTTAATGAAGTAAGTCGAAAGTGACTACTCCACCATTTAACATTTTTCATTATACATTTATCCTAATGCATAGTAAAGCGCTTACATAAAAAATTACCATTTTTACTTTCTCTTAATATTTCAAGCCGCTTTATAACTTCGACCAAATAAAAAGCCAACTATGAAATGCATAATTAGCTCGTTACTTTTATAAATCGTGATGTTTCTTTAGGTAGTAAATCATCCAGTAGATAATGGCTACGGTGATAACTAGTGTGAAGAACCATGACCAACTACTGTTAGCGAATGGTAAGACGTTAACGTTCATCCCATAGAATCCACTAATAATTGGTGGAATTGCTAGGATTAATGACCAAACAGTCAACACCTTCATAACATCGTTTAGGTTGTTATTAATGATGTTACTGTATGTATCTTCAATTTGACTAACAATTTCGTCTAGCACGTCGAACATGTACTTACTTTCCTCGTATTCAACGGCGACGTCGTCGATGTGTTGATCTTGACGTTGGTTAAATGAAATTGGAATTTCAAAGTTATCACTAGACTTTTGTAGTTGATTGATTGACATGATATTGGCAGCGGTAGCTGTCTTTAGGTATACCAAGTCATTCTTTAGAATCGCAATTTCGTTTAGATGTCGATTGTTAACACTATTCTTACTACGCTTGTTTTGTAGATTTTCAACAGATTCATTGATTTGATCTAGCTTGTTCATGTATGGTTTGTTGATTCTTTGTAGCATGTTAAACACCATATCAAACTTGTTACATCTAGTTTCTTGTTTGATACGGTATCTTGAATCACTCTTGGTGATAATTAAGTCATTTGTAAACGCAATAACAACCGGTGAAGTTTGTACGTTTTCATCTTGTCCACTGATTAGCGCGCGCATAATCATGACGGAGTACTTCTTAACCGGGTCATATTCAAAACGTGAATGTTCATGGGCATCTAGCATATACCCTTTTAAGATATTTGGTAGTTTGTAGTCATCGATGGTTTCAACAACTTCCTTGGTGTTGGCATCGACCATTTCAACCCATGTTGAATCAGTTAGTTGATGAATTTTAATCAATTAAATTGCCCCCTTTTATTTCGCACGTCAATATATTTTTATTATTCCAGTATCACTTTCATCAGTCAAACCATAACATTAATCTTAAAAAAAATTTATGATATACTTTTTTAAGTATAAATATAGGAAAGGAACTGATTTATTATCAGCAATTATATTAAAGTCGCACTATTGATGGCTTCAAGTCTATTCATGCAATTTCTAGATGCGACAATCGTAACAACCGCTTTACCGTACATCGGAAGAAGTCTTAATGTTCCTACTTCTTCTCTTTCACTAACGGTAAGTATCTACTTTATTACTATGGCTATCTTTATCCCATTAAGTGGATGGATTGCTAAACGAATTGGTAAGAAAAACGCCTGGTTATTGGCAACCTTACTATTCGTCTTAAGTTCATTAGGTGATGCCGTTGCACCTACATTCTCATTCCTATTAGCGAGTCGCTTTATCCAAGGTTTTGCCGGATCACTAATGACTCCTACCGCTCGTTTAATCATGTTGGAAAAGACACCTTCAAACCAACTACTGAGAATGGCTAACTACCTAGTATGGCCTGCACTAATTGCTCCGGCAATTGCCCCTATCATTGGTGGGTTCTTCGTTAAGTATCTTACTTGGCAATGGATTTTCTTAATTAACGTGCCAATCGGTTTATTAGCAATTATTATCGGTATTAAATTAGTTGAAAAAGATACTCAAAAGAGCCGTACCAAGTTTGACTTCTTAGGATTCATCGAAATCGCCATCTCATCTGGTTTCATCCTAATCGGTGCTGAAATCGCCACTTACGGTAGAGAATACTGGCCTACAGCTGGGATTTTAGTATTAATCGGTCTATTAATGATTCTAGTAGTCGGCCATCATTTATCACATGTGGATAACCCACTATTTGATATCAAGGCATTGAAGGTCAGCTCATTTAGAATCTATCAAACCGGTGGAACCTTCCTATGGTTATCCGTTGGTGCCCTTCCTTACCTATTAACAGTATACTTACAAACTGTCTTCCACTGGTCAGCATTGGTTGCCGGATACTATGTCATCTTCGTGTTCATCGGAAACATTGGTATCAAGCCATTTACAAACGTAATTATTAGACACATTAAGTACAAAGCTTCATTATTAATAGCATTATTTACTGTTGGAATCAGTACCGCTGCACTGGCATGGATTCAACCCACTACGATTGGTTTCATCATTGCTGGTCTAGCCTTTATTTCAGGTTGTGGTCGTTCACTTGCACTTACCTGCTACAACGCCGTTACATTCTCTGAAATTCCAATGAATGAAAGAAACTCAGCCAATACATTAAGTTCAGTATTGCAAACTATGGCACAAGGTTTAGGAGTTTCTTTGATCACCGTTGTTGTATCAGCACTATCAAGTTTTGTCAGTGTTAATACCGCATATGAATATGGATTTATCTTCTTAGGAATCCTAATGCTATACCCAATCATCGAAGTATTTATTCAACCTCGTGATTTCGGTAGCAAGGCATTATAAAAATAAAAAAGATGGTATCGAATTGATACCATCTTTTTTGGTGGAATTTTATCCACGACCATCTTTAAATTCTGGGTATAGTTTCATACCACCATCAACATAAATGGTTTCACCAGTTACGTATGATGACTCTGTAGAAGCTAACCATGCAGCGGCAGCAGCCACTTCTTCTGGTTTTCCAATACGATTCATTGGAACTAATTCAGCTGTTTGTGCGTATAATTCAGGATCTGCGAACTTCTTAGCATTGATTGGTGTGTTAATTGCACCAGGCGCAATTCCGTTAACACGAATGCCTTGTTCAGCATATTCCTTCGCAACTGTTTCAGTGAATAGTTTGCTTCCACCCTTTGATGCAGCATAATCTGCAAAGTGTGGCCATGAAATCAATTGGTGAACTGAAGACATGTTGATAATGTTTCCTTCACGTTTGTGATCCAAGAAGTAATTCAATGCTGCCTTGGTACCTAAGAATGTACCTGTTAAGTTAACATCAATTACTCGTTTCCAATCTTCAAGCGCTAGCTTGTGAGTTGGAGTTTCCTTTTCCATTCCAGCGTTGTTGATAAATAGGTCCATATCACCAAATTCTTCAACAGCTGTCTTAACTAACTTGTTTACGTCTTCTTCTTTTGAAACGTCAGCTTGGACGGCAACTGCGTCTCCCCCGTTTTCACGAATTTGGTCAACGGCTTCTTGTGCCCCATTTTGATCTGAATGATAGTTGAACACTAACTTCATGTGTTCTTGTGCCAAACGAAGCGCAATGGCTTTTCCAATTCCCTTTGAGGCACCAGTAACTACCGCTACCTTTCCATTTAAATCTGTGTACATTAAAATCATTCCTTTCCAAAAGAATTCATTATTTTAATTATGACACAAATTCCACAAAATGAAATTTTCTGACATTAAATTAAGATAATCTTTAACAATGACAACACTAACAATAATATTAAGTTGATGAAAGTAAATTCCTTCAAAAATTTGCCACTCGCATGTGATGCATTCAGTGATACTTGTTTGTATGCCAATAAATTGGCCAATGAGGCAACCAAATTCCCAAGTCCACCAATCGACACTCCATAATAGATGGATGTAAAATCAGCAGAAAATTTGGACAACAACACGGCCGAAGGAACATTACTGATGAACTGACTGGTGATAATCGATGTTATATAGGTATGAATGCCATCTTGTGTAAACTGATGAATCAATGAAACGACAAGATCAATGCGGCTTAGCATCCCCACAATCAAGAAAAAGAAGACAAACGACAATAATAGTGAGTAATCCACATCGGCGATGCTTCTAGGAGAAAATATTTCAACTACTACTAGAGTAATCAATGTATCAATCCAAATTGATAACAATGAAAACTGGGCTAGTAAGACTAATACAAACAATCCGGCAATCATTAATAAATGAATCTTATTGATTTTAATGTCTTCAGTTGGTGTTTCTTGTATTGGTTTGTTTTCACTAAACAAGATTAATACCATCATCGAAAGCATCCCCATTCCCAACAGTATCAATGAATTGGCAAAGAAAGACTGAATTGAAATATGGTAAAACTCAACTAAAAACACATTCTGCGGATTCCCAATCGGTGTAAACGCACTTCCTAAGTTGGCCGCAATCGTAATTAACACCGTCGGATACACTATCGATAGCTTTAACTGTTTAGCAATCAAAATATATAATGGTACTAGTGTAATGATTGCAACGTCATTGGTCACAAACATGGATAATACAAAGGATGTGATTGTAATATAAGCAGTTATTTGGCGTGTTGTTTGGACATGGTTTATAATCGAGTTACTTATGTAAGCTAAAATCTTTGCTCGTTTAACTAACGAGATGATTAACATTAGGTTAAACAAAATCATGATGGTGTCTAAATCAATGTCTTTGATGTTCATTGGTTTGAATATTAATAGGATTAAAAAGATTGCAGATACAATCTTTAAGACCGTATCTGAAATAATATTTTTGAAAATTGTTCGTATCAATTTTTTGCACACCGTCCTAGTAATAATATTGCTGTTACTAACCTATAATTTAACATTTAAAGAAATGTTTTTCAGATTTTTCTTTAAACTAGCTTAAATAAGTGGTAAATTGTACTTTATCAATGTGTGAATTTTACATAATTACTTTTGGAGGATTTAGTCATGAAAGCTAAATTTGATAAGATTTCCATTATGGGAATGCTAATCACCTTAGGAATTGTCTATGGTGATATCGGTACTTCACCTCTATATGTAATGAATTCAATTATTGGTAATGCTGGTAAGATGGCCAACATCAAACCATTCTACATAATTGGATCAATTTCATTAATCATATGGACATTAATGGTGATTACAACAATTAAATACGTATTGATTACGATGCGTGCTGATAACAACGGTGAAGGTGGTATTTTCGCCCTCTTCGCCTTAGTTAGAAGAAAAGCAAAATGGCTAGTTTGGCCTGCTTTAATCGGTGGTGCCGCATTGTTAGCCGACGGTACTTTGACCCCTGCGGTTTCCGTAACGTCCGCTCTTGAAGGTTTGAAAGGCCAACACTTTGGTCCGATTTCATTTAGTAATTCACAACAAAACGTCTTAATCATTACTTCATGTGTACTTTTGGTTTTGTTCTTAATCCAAAGATTTGGAACTGGAATCATTGGTAACTCATTTGGACCTGTAATGTTTATCTGGTTTACCTTCCTAGCAGTAATGGGAATTGTGAACCTACTAAAATACCCTGCTATCCTAGGTGCATTTAACCCAGTATATGCGATTGAAATTCTATTCAGTCCCGTTAACAAAGCTGGTATTTTTATTCTAGGTAGCATCTTCTTGGCAACTACCGGTGCTGAAGCATTGTATTCAGACATGGGTCACGTTGGTAAGAAGAACATCTACGGTACTTGGCCATTCGTTTACTTTGCCCTAATCATGAACTACTTAGGACAAGGTGCTTGGGTTATCAACAATGCTCATAACCCACAATTTGCTAACTTAAGTAACTTAAACCCATTCTATGAAATGCTTCCTGATTCACTTCGTGGATTTGCGATTGTAATTGCCGCTTTAGCCGCAATCATCGCTTCTCAAGCATTGATTACTGGATCATTTACTTTAGTTGATGAAGCAATTGGTCTTAAGTTCTTACCTCGAATGATTGTTAGACATCCAAGTAACGTTCGTAGCCAAATTTACATTTCAACTGTTAACTGGTTCCTATGTATCGTTACCTTCATCGTTGTTTGGTCATTCGGTAGTTCAGAAAGAATGGAATCTGCATATGGTTTAGCAATTACAATTACTATGCTTATGACTACTGTTCTTCTATTCGAATACCTATCAGGTAAGATGAGAAGACTATGGGCTTTCTTCATCGCTGCATTCTTCGCAGTTATCGAATTTACATTCTTCATTGCAAGTATTATTAAGTTCGTTCATGGTGGTTTCGTTACTCTAATCATCATGGGTGCTATCCTAATCGTCATGATTCTATGGTACTTCGGTAACAAGCGTCGTGACCATTACGAAAAGGAAAGCGAATATGTTTCACTTACTCACTACAAAGATCAACTATCTGCTTTGAGTGAAGACGAATCAATTCCGCTATACACTTCTAACTTGGTATACATGACTAAGATTAAGAACGACTACCAAATCAAGCGTAGTACAATGTATTCAATCTTAGACAAGGAACCAAAGAGAGCTAAGGTATACTGGTTCGTTACTGTTAATGAAACAAGTAATCCTTATGAAAGTAACTACACTGTTGACTTGTTGGATACTAAGAACGTTGTTGACGTTCAACTATACCTTGGATTTAGAAAGCAACAAAGTGTAAGTATCTACCTACACCAAATTGTTAACTACCTAATCAAACAAGGTGTTATCGATCCACAAAAGCAAAAGTATACTTCAAATGGTAAACCTGGTAACGTTGGAGACTTCAAGTTCGTTATCATCAACGAACGTCCTTCTGACTTAGCGTTGAACTCAGAAATCAATGCCTTTGACAGACAATTAATCTCTGGACGTATCTTCCTACAAAACATCACTGCTTCCCCTATCTCATGGTATGGTTTGGAATTCAGTAATGTTATCGAAGAATCTTCTCCACTATTTATTACCATGCAACATGATCAATATTTAGTACAAAGAAAGATTTACCACTCAATTCATACAAGACATAACATATAAAATAAAAAGGACTTACCAAATTGGTAAGTCCTTTTTTTGTGTGCTTAATTCATCATTTCATCAATGGCTGCGGCCATACGGCGAACACCTTCATGAATTTGATCTGCTTTCATGTTGGAGAAGTTCATTCTAAATGTTCCTGGAATTACTTCATCAGGATAGAATGGTTCCCCTGGTACAAAGGCAACATTATGCTTAACACAGTTGTTAAATAAGTCCATGGTATTAACGTTTCCGGGTACTTCTACCCAGATAAACATTCCACCTTCTGGATTACTATGCTTAACGCCTGCTGGGAATTGTTCATCAATTTCCTTTAACATAAGAGATGCACGTTCGTAGTAAACATCTGAAATAGCCTTAATATGTTTGTCTAAGTCGTTGTCTTCCATGTATTGAGCAACGATAAATTGTGATAAGTTATCTGAATGTAAGTCAGCAGATTGCTTCATAACAACGAACATATCGATAAATTTCTTATCAGCCACAATCCATCCTAATCTCATCCCTGGGGCTAAGATCTTTGAGAATGTGTTCATGTACACCACTGTTCCATTCTTATCAAAGTGTTTAACTGGTGGTACAGCAACACCTGAGTATCTGATTTCACCATATGGGTCATCTTCTAGAATGGTTACACCATGTGCTTCTGCTAATTCAACCATTTTAGCACGACGTTCAGCAGTCATGGTACGACCGGTTGGGTTTTGGAAGTTAGGAATTGTGTAGATGAACTTAGTATCTGGATATTCACTTAATTTTTCATCCAAGGCATCCATCTTCATACCTTCTTCATCCATATCAACACCCACAACCTTGGCTCCATAACTTCTAAATACGTCTAACGCACAAAGATATGTTGGTTTTTCAACTAAGATAACGTCACCTTTATCAACCATCATCTTAGCAACTAAGTCGATTGATTGTTCTGAACCAGTGGTAATACAAACATTATCCACAGTGGTTGTTACTTCTTTGTTGGTTTGCATTCGCTCAACGATTAATTCTCGTAAATGCGGGTTACCGATTGCAGCGGTATATTGTAATGCTTCAGCACCGTGTTTTTCAAAAACCTTATCGGCTGCTTCGTGCATTTCCTTTACCGGGAATAATTCGGGTGCAGGTAGCCCACCAGCAAATGAAATGATTTCTGGATCACCAGCTACCTTTAAAATTTCTCCCACCACATCATTATCTACATTCGGTACACGACTTGAAAACTTGAAATCCATACAAAATCACTCCATTCTTAATAAAAAAGTTAACGCCTTTTTTTGCGTTAACAATAATATAGTACTGTGGGATTAAAATTTCAATAGTTTTCTAATCATTTTCTAATAATAATATAAATTATCTAGTAAAAACGACGTAAATACAGAATAGCAGGATAATTATTTCGATTATCAGTAAAATAATGCGATATAAGGCCCTTTCTCCTTTTTTATGGGTAAATATGTATGTTGTGTACATAAGCACCATTAGAACGCTAATAATTCCAGCTAGGATAAATCCAACAACATACATTACATTTGATCCACTGATTCCACTAATAATAAAAATGAGTGGAAAGATGTATAATGCGATATTTAATAATATTTCCTTAATAATTGTTTTCATGAATAATACTCTCCCGTTGTTAATATACCAAATCCTATCGTCGATAAGTGATATCGAATTGGTTTAATAATAACACGACAAATGTCGTACTTTTTTAATTTTTTTCAAATTTTTTATTGTCATACTAAATATCATCATTTATAATAAATAGTACATATTCAAGTCATCCCACTAAATGTTGCTCGTTATTTAGCTATTATTTTTTCGCAGCATTAGAAGTGGACACATATTATAAAAGGAAGTCATCAACCTACCGATGACTTCCTTTTTTTGTTATCCAACGTGATTTTCTTTTAGAATCATGGCCACTTCTTTTTCCATTTCTGGTGTCTTGGTCCATTCTTCAAAATGATCCATGCTTTCATCAGGCATTTCAAAATTTTCATTAATGTAGTTTTCGTAATTAATAACGTGTTCTGAATGCGGAATGTTTAGTTGCAGGATTCGAACTTCCTTAATAAAGCCTCGTTCTGCAGCTAGTTCAGCTCTCCCGTTTTGAACCATGTTACTAATTTCCATGTACTTGGTACCATCTAATCTAGTAATTTGTTCAATTAAATCCAATGTTTCATGACTCTTCATTTCTTTAGCCATCTTAATTTAATCTCCCCTCGCAAAAAAAATCCGTTCAAAGAAAACGGATTTTTTTGATTATTTAATAGTTGCCTTTACTGATGATGTCTTCTTTTCAGTAGCGGTCTTTTTATGATGTTTCTTTGTAGTCTTCTTGTTATCTTTAGCAACACCCTTAGGTAATACTAACTTCTTAGTTGGTTTTACGATTGATGCTGGGTGTTCAATGATGTGGCTTAGTGGATGTCCTGAAACGTTAACTAAGCAGAAGAATAAAGTAGCGATAGTTACTAACCAAGTAAATAGAACTGATGTCTTAGGCATCTTTTCACTAATTACTGAGCCGTAGAAACGCTTCTTAACCTTAGCGGCAACATGCTTATCGTCTGGATGTTGTGCTTGTTCTTCTTCAGTAACTTGTCTTTGGTATTCATCGATATCAAAGTCTTTTTGAATTTGTTTTTGTTCTGCTTCAAATTTAGCCTTATCTTTCTTAGATAGCTTCTTGAACCATTCAATAAACTCACGGTACTTAGTAGTTACTTCTTGAGTTTCACCAATCATTCTTAGCTTACCGTAGTTAATCCAAGCAACACGGTCACATAAGAATTCAATTTGTTTTAGTGAGTGAGAAACGAAGATAATAGTCTTACCTTGTTCTTTAAAGTCAGCAATCTTGTCCACACACTTTTGGTAGAAAGTATCATCCCCAACAGATAATGCTTCATCAATGATCAAGATGTCAGGGTTAATGTGTACGGCGATTGAGAATCCTAGACGTGATTTCATACCTGATGAGTAACTCTTAACCGGTTGGTCCACAAAGTCACCAATATCAGCAAATGAAACGATGTCGTCCATTAATGCATCGATTTCTTCGTTAGTTAAACCTTGCATCAATGACTTCAATCTAATATTTTCTCTACCAGTTAGGTTCTTTCTTAGACCTGCACTAATAGCAACGATTGAAGTGTCACCCTTTACATCAACATAACCAGTTGTTTGAGGAATAATTCCAGAAATAATGTTAGAAATAGTTGATTTACCTGAACCGTTAACACCAATTAAACCAAGTGCTTCACCTGGTTTAACTTCAAAAGATACTCCCATTAGTGACCAGAAATGAGGAACATCAGTCTTAATGGAGAAAAATGATTTTAATTTATCAGCTTGTGTTTTGAACAAATCGTACTCTTTAGTTACGTTTTGAACCTTAATCTTATAATCTTCAGTCATTCTTAATACTTCCTATATTTTATTTCGATTTAATCATTATAAAACTAACTACCAATTATATCAAATTAATAAAAAAGTAGTGATTTGGCAGAAATCCAATAATTCTTATGATTTAAAACGATACGATACCAAGTATTGTTGTACTCAGTTCTAATTCCCTTTAAATTAACGCCAACCTTGTAATCCTTTGGCACCTTCACTTGTGACCAAGCGGTCTTTTGAACATGCTTAGAGGTACCAGGAATGTGGTTGTATAGAGCAAACTTACCGTAATTATTCAAATATGCATGTCCTGATGCTTTTGCATAAACTGATGACTTAGTGGTTGTCTTCTTTTTTGCAACCTTCTTAGCCTTCTTTTTAGTAACTTTCTTCTTTTCGGCCTTGGTGTAAGTAACACCTGTCTTGTTTATCCAAACATCCCCTAGGTTGGAAACATTGATACGGTACCAAGTGTTTTCCTTACCGTGATAAGTGTAGGTAGCAATTTGGTTTACGTTAAATGTTTGATCCTTATAACTATTGGATGAACCTAGTGATTTAGCTAATGTTTGAGAATTGAAAGCATTGCTGTATAGTCCACGGTTTCCGTGACTTAGTTTGGCCTTACCATTGTAATCTTTAACGTGAATGGTTGGAAAATCAATGGCCTTAGCACTTACCCAATAACTCTTGGCGTGCTTGCTAGTCTTGATTCGATACCAAGTAGTACTTGCACCCTTGTAGGTACGCACAGCTAAACAATCGACGTATACGTTACTTCCTGCTTTTAGATGACTAGGCCAATTGCCAGTCTCATTATTATCAGTAGTATCTTTAACGTGAGTGTATAAGTTGTAATTTGCAAACTTAGATGATAATTGGAAAGTTTCTAGCGGATTACCATATGTATAAGTAGCAGTCGCTAGTGTCTTCTCAGGCTTTGTAGTTGTGGGTTGAGTGTTAGTAGTATTATTTGTGTTTGTCGTGTTACTACTACTATTTGTGTTTATGTTTGTCGTGTTGCTACTATTATTTGTATTTGGCGTGCTTGGAGTACTTGGCGTACTTGTATTGTTATTGGTATTAGTAGTAGTTGATGTTGTATTACCGTCTAAGGCAGTTAGGTTATAAGTATTAATGATATTAGTTAACTTAGTAGCATAACTTGGATCGGTTGCATAACCATCTTTTTGGATGTTGTTTGCTGCTTCGAATCCGTCCTTAGATTGTGACTTAAATACGTTGGCATAACGTGAATTAACAGTTAGAAAAGTGGCGTAGCCTTGAAGACTGTCTATCACACTGTTATAGCTCTTAAAGTATGCGTCAGTGCTATATGCTTGGCCCTTGGAATTATATTCCGAAGTCTTTAGCTTAACACCGGTACCATCAAATGATTTAATACCAAACAAGTTGTTAGCAATTTGCGTTAAGTAACTAGTTCCATAACCACTTTCTAGCGCTGCTTGAGCAACCATTGTTGAAGCATATAGATTATTGCTTTTTGCAATAGATTGAGCAATTGGTGAAATTGTTGAAATAAAGTTGTCAGCAGTTAACTGTGATCCCAAAATGTTATTGGTTGAAGCATTCGTAACGTTTGTGGTAACAGTAGCTGCAGTGGCAGTATTATTTGCACCATTGTCTAAATCATCCGCATGTGAAACATAAACATGTCCTGCTGAAATAACGGCACTGGCACTCAGGACATACAGCAATGATTTGACGATCGGTTTTCTTCTCATAATTATTCTCTCTCCATTAAAAATCTTTTTATTCTCTCTTATCTCTTTACGCCTCTACGGCTGGCACTAAGACGGTTTTGTTGTTCCTTAAACTTATTAAAAGTCTTGTCCGCCTTAGCTTGTTTATTCGAATTGTTTTTTGTTTTCTTAGTAAATTTCATCAAAAACACTCCCAGTTAATGATTATAACATGTCACAGTAAATTTTTATAAAATCTTATAAGAAAAATTAGTCTCTTTTTAATTTTCATCAAATAAAAAAGAGTGCCAAAGGCACCCTTTTGGTTATTAAATTATTGAACAGTAACACTCTTAGCAAGGTTTCTTGGATGGTCAACATCTAAGCCCTTGTTCAAACTAGTGTAGTAAGCCAATAGTTGAGCAGGAATAACACTCAATAGTGGTGTTAATAGTTGATCAACGTCTGGAATAACGATGTCATCGTTATCCTTAGCAAGTGATTCAGTAGCAATGGTAATTGCCTTAGCACCACGAGCCATAGTTTCTTCTAGGTTACTTCTAGTTAAACCAGCAGTGTTTGATTGAGTAATGATACCAACAACTGGTGTGTTTTCTTCAATCAACGCAATGGTTCCGTGTTTCAATTCTCCTGAAGCGAAACCTTCAGCTAGAATGTATGAAATTTCCTTTAGTTTCAATGATGATTCTAATGAAACGAAGTAATCAATTCCTCTACCAATGTAGAATGCACGGTTAGCATTAACGAAGTACTTCTTAGAAATTTCGTTAATCATTTCTTTTTCGTCAACAATTGATTGCATACCTGTGGCAACGAAACCTAATTGTTGTTTCAAGTTAAAGTCCTTAGCAGCCTTAATTTCTGATGATTCACCTAAAGCCTTAGCTAGGATTGCTTCAACAGTAATTTGTGCTGTGTAAGCCTTAGTTGATGCAACTGAGATTTCTGGACCAGCATGTAGTAGCAATGTGTAGTTTGATTCACGTGAAAGTGTTGAGTTAGCAACGTTTGTAATTGTTAAACTCTTGTAGCCTAATTGGTTTAGGTTAACTAATACTTCACGACTATCAGCTGTTTCACCACTTTGACTTAGGAAGATAAAGAATGGTTTCTTTGAAAGTAGTGGCATGTTGTAAGCAAATTCTGAAGAAACATGAACTTCAGTTGGTACTTGTGCCAATTTTTCAAATAATTCTTTACCAACTAAGCCGGCATGGTAACTAGTACCAGCAGCAATGATGTATAGACGGTCTGATTCTTTAATTGAATCTAATAGGTCGTCTTCGATTACTGGATCACCGTTTTCGTTTAGGTATTCAGCTGAAAGTTTTCTCATAACGTTTGGTTGTTCGTCAATTTCTTTTAGCATGTAGTATGGGTAAGTACCCTTATCAGTGTCACTAGCATCGATATCAACATGGAATGGTTGTCTATCGGTTACGACTTCACCATCTTTGTTTTCGATAGTTACTGAATCTGGTTTAACAGTCACAAAGTCACCGTCATCCAATTCTAGAAAGTCATGAGTAACATTTAGCATTGCTAGAGAATCTGAACATACAACGTTGCAGTCTTCCCCTAGACCGATTAATAGCGGACTCTTGTTCTTAGCAACGTAGATAGTGTCTGGTTCTTCTCTATCCATTAATTGGAATGCGTATGAAGCACCCTTTAATAGTGATAGAGTCTTCTTAAATGCTTCTTTAGCATTTAGGTTTTCAGTTACAGCGAAGTGATCAACTAGTTGAACAACAACTTCTGTATCAGTTTGTGAAGTGAATTCAACATCACTTAAGTATTTTTCCTTTAAATCACGGTAGTTTTCGATAACACCATTGTGAACTAGGTAGAATCTCTTGTCTTGTGAGAAGTGAGGATGTGCGTTTTCGACAGTTACTCCCCCGTGAGTAGCCCATCTGGTATGCGCAATTCCTGCACTTCCGTTAATCTTCATATCATTTACGGCGTCTCTTAGATTACTAATCGCACCGGTTCTCTTTACAAGGTAATCCTTCTTACCTTCATCGTTTACGTATAATCCAGCAGAATCATAGCCACGGTATTCTAGTTTTTGTAAACCATTAACTAAAATATCAACGGCATTTTTGTTCCCTGTTACACCAACAATTCCACACATATTATATTTTCCTTTCACTCTATATTTATTAATTGTTTTAAATAAATTTATATCTTTTTTATCATTTTCGACATATTCTAGATTACAAGTTTTAATTATCAATGTCAATCGATAAATATCAAATTGGTATAGTTTATGAAAAAAATTCAAAAAATTGCGTCATGTTGGTATCAATAAGCGTAATAGAAACAAAAATTAAGATTAAATTCGACTCATTTTATACCATTTAAAAAATTGGTATGGACAAATTTACGGTGAAAAATGGCAATAAAAAAAGCAATGAACTGAACCCCTTGAGTTGGAGAAATCTAACCTAAGGGGTTCTTTTATGTTTTCTAAAGAATTAAAATTAGCTGCCATTAAAGATTATTATAATGGTTTAGGATTTACAAAAATTATTAATAAGT
>NZ_JBMHFD010000017.1:0-18795 GCF_049166695.1 Apilactobacillus intestinapis | reverse complement strand
AATATATATCCTATTACAACAATTATCGTATAAAACAAAAACTGGGAGGAATGTCACCGGTTGAATACCGGAACAATTCCTCCCAGAAAATTGCATAACCATCCTCCAATTTTAGGGGTTCAGGTCACAGTCTTTTTTATTTGCTTAGGATATTTAGTATTTCGTCTGCCACCTCTAAAGGTGTCTTGTCATCGGTAAAAATGGTGTGGTCGGATAGCTCGCTGTAGATGACGTCTCGTTCATGCTTCAACTCGATAATCCCATTTAACCCGTGCTTATCTACTAGTGGACGGCCCTCGTTTTCACTTAGCCGACGTTGGATGGTCTCGTCTTTGGCATCCAATAGAAAAACTGGTAAATCCATGTTCTTAATGACATCGACATTGTAGATTGGCGTACCTCCTCCGGTGGCTAAGATGCCGTTTAGACTAACCGATTGTTTTAAAACCTCAGTCTCAACTTCTCGAAACTTTTCTTCACTATTGTCTTCGAAGAAGTCGCTAATCGATTGGCCAATGTGGTCGACAATCAGACTATCCAAGTCCATGAAATTCACGTTTAACTTCTCGGCTAATAACTGGGTGACGGTGGTCTTACCACTGCCCATGAATCCAATAATAATTGCGTCCATCCCGACACCTCCTAGTCTGATAAATTTTGTAAGTGGTCGAAGAATTGTGGGTAGGAAATGCTAATCGCATCTTCGCCATTCAATTGCACGTCAGTATCTAATAACAGTGATGCCACCGCCAAAGTCATCCCGATTCGATGATCACCGTGACTGTCAAATGAGGAATCGACTACCTGCCAATCCTTGGCACCATCGATTGAAAAACCATCGGGTAGTTCTTCAATGTGAATGCCGATTTTGCTAAGTTCTTCTACCACCGTCTTGATGCGGTCAGTTTCTTTAAAACGCAGTTCTTCGGCACCGGTGACGGTGCTATGACCATTAGCTCTAGCAGCCAATAAGGCCACCAAGGGTAACTCATCAATCATCAATGGGATACTTTCTTCACTCACTTCGATTGGTTTTAAATCCGGTGTGTATGTCACTTCAATGTCGGCGGTTGGTTCACTTCCGTTGGTTTGATTAAGTAGTTTGATGTTAGCACCCATTTTGATTAATACGTCTAAAATCCCAGTTCTAGTGGGATTAATGCCGACATTCTTCAACACAATGTATGAGTTTGGTACCAATGTGGCGGCGACCAAGAAGAATGCGGCTGATGAGATATCGCCAGGAACATTGAAGTCCTGTGCGGTTAATTTAGGTTGGTGATGAACAGTAATTTCATTGCCGTGTCTTTCAATCACACTATCACCAAACTGATTCAGCATCGTTTCGGTGTGATCTCTGGTCACATGTGGTTCGATAATGACACTGTCCTCATCGGCATTTAAAGCCGCCAGGATAATCGCACTTTTGACCTGTGCACTCGCCATTGGCAATTCGTACTTCACCACATTGATGTGGCCTTCATGAATGGTCATGGGTAAGTGGCCGTCGGTAGTGTCAATTGAGGCACCCATCATCGATAACGGTTCACTCACGCGTTTCATTGGTCGTTTGGATAATGAGTCATCACCAATCAATTCTGCGGTGAACTTTTGGGCGGCCAATAGGCCTGATAGTAAACGGGTGGTGGTTCCGGAGTTCCCCATGTCTAACTTAGTTTGCGGTGCTTGTAATCCATTCAAACCGACGCCGTCTACAGTTAGTTCATCCCCAGCTAAATCAATTTTTACGCCCATTTCACGGAAGGCATTGATGGTGGAAATACAGTCGTCGGAAGCTAGGAAGTGATGAATGTGACTGGTGCCCTCACTGATGGAAGACAGGATGACACTGCGGTGAGAAATGCTTTTGTCACCTGGAACTGCTAGGTCGCCATGCAAACCAGTATTCAGATTTACTACTAATTTTTTCATCGCTTTTCCTCCTAGAATTCCTTAATTTCTTGTCTGTAATCCTTTAGTTGTCTGGTTAATCTTTCCATGTTGCTGCCGTCGAAAGTTTCGGTAATGATATTGGCAATTTCAATCGCAATTACACTTTCAATCACGATGGAAGCCGGAACAATCGCCGTTACGTCTGAACGTTCGATGTTGGCCTTGCTGACTTCCTTGCTGTTAACGTCGACACTCTTTAAAGGTTTGTATAGTGTTGGAATTGGCTTCATTGCGGCTTGGACAATAATTGGCATTCCGTTGGTCATTCCACCTTCGAACCCACCAAGATTGTCGGAGTCTCTAAACCAACCCTTTTCTTCGTTCCAGTCGATTGGATCCATTACCTGACTACCAAACTTGGTAGCCGCTGCGAATCCTTCACCGATTTCGACCCCCTTCATGGCATTCACACCCATTGCGGCGAACGCTAGACGGGCATCGAATTTTTGATTCCACCCAGTGTAGCTACCCAAACCAGCTGGGACGTTTTCGGCAACGACCTTGATAATTCCACCCAGGGTATCACCATCACGTTTGGTTTGATCAATCATGGCGTGGACTTCATCGACCTTGTCTTCATTTAAAACGCGTAGGTCATTGTTCTTAATCTTGTCTTCGATTTTTGAAACCGGTAGTAAGTGGTCAACGTCGGCGTTAACTTGGCCAATTTGTTTGACGTAGCCGACAATGTTGATGCCTAATTGTTCTAGTAGTTGTTTGCAGATGGCACCGATGGCCACACGCATGGCGGTCTCTCTGGCTGATGAACGTTCCAAAACGTTTCTAAAATCGCGGTGGTTGTACTTCATCCCACCGACTAGGTCGGCATGACCAGGACGGGGACGAGTCACCTTTCTGACTGAGTTTGCTGCGGTTTCTTCTGCGGTTGGGTTCATGATTTCATTCCAGTGTTTGTGGTCTCTGTTCATCACGGTCAATGAAATTGGTGAACCCAAGGTAATCTTGTGGCGAACCCCACCGGTAATTTGAACAACATCGTGTTCTATGGCCTGGCGGTTACCACGACCGTAGCCACCTTGGCGTTTGGCTAGTTGATCGTTAATCGCGTCGATATCTAGTTTTAATCCTGCTGGCACCCCTTCTAAGATTCCAGTTAATTGCGGTCCGTGTGATTCTCCTGCTGTGATAAAGTTCATAGTTGATTCTCCTATTCGATGTTTTTAGCTTGTTGCATGATTTCTGCAAAGACGCTTTTGATTTCTTCGCCGTACTTTGTTGCGGTGGCTTCAATCCCCGCTAGGACTTCTTGTTCTCTTTTTTCGTCTAGGATTGGGAGATTGTTTGCACGCTTAATCTCGCCAACCTTCTTACATAGTTCAAAGCGTTGTTCTAACAACTTGATAATCTCGTTATCAATGTCGGTAATTTGTTTTCTGATTTCTTGCATGGCCCTACTCCTTGTTGGATTTCATAATTATCATTACTAAAATCACGAAGACTGAGCTGATTAGTGAGATTAGGATGCTGAAGTTAAATGCTAGACCGATGCCCTTGGTTGATAGGAAACCAGTTACCAATGGGACGGTTAGTGAAGCGATACTACCGAAGAAGTAGAAGATTCCGGTGATGGCGCCTCTATGCTTAGGGAATAGTTTCATGAAGATTGTTAGACCAGTTTGCATTACCCCTCCAGCTGCTGAGAAACCAAATACTAGACTGGCCGCTTCAACGACTAGCGGTGTTGTTGCTAGATTAATCACCACAAGTGCTAATAATGCGGTTAGGTTTAAGATAACGACTAGTAGTTCTTCACATGATTTTTGTTTCAAAATAAATGAAATTACTAACACCCCGGTAATTGATCCGATACTGTATAAGGAAAGTAGGAAGTGTGAGGTAATCGCACTTAGGTGAAGCACCTTTAGGCCGTACAAAGTAATCCATTGGGTGAAGATTAGCATTAAGGCCATTGAAGTGTAGCCGTATACCAGTAATCCGATAGTTGCAAAAATCTTCTTTACCTTGCTGATGGATGAACTAATCATTTCCATGCTGTCGTTAATTTGTTGAATATCTGGGAACTTGATACTTAGGATGTTGAATAAATTCAACATCAAGATGGTCGCAGGAAGCATGAATGAAATACCAAACCATAAATGTCTGCTGTCTAAGAAGAAGACTAGTAGTGGTAGGATGAAATCCCCAGCTGACATGAAAGCCTTGATGAACACTGTCGACTTACCTGAACCATTGTTAATTTCAACCAAAGTGGTGTAGGTTCCAGCATCCAATGCTGAGTTTCCGACACCTGCCAAGATTGCTAATATGTACGCGAATACAATGTTGCTAGCAAATGGCATCGCAGATAGGAAGATGATGTATAAAATCATGCCAATTAATACGAATGTCTTTCTGTTTAGTCGATCGGATAGGATTCCGGTGATTGGGTATGCAATCAGACGGCCAATTCCGATACCGGAAATTACGTATGACACGACTGCGATGGAAGTTGACCAGCTATGTGCCAGTGATAACATGTTTTGCATCAAGATTACCAATACCATGCCATGCACGAAGTAATTGATGAATAACGCTAAAGATAATCTCTTCTTACTTGTAATATGAATATTGTGATCCTCATTAATCATTTCCATTTTTAATTCCCCCTGAAGTAAAAAAACGCCGACTAGACAAAATCTAGTCGACGTTTTCTAAAAGAATATAATTTATGGTTATACCTTCGACTAGATTTTTTAGTTAATCATCTAATCGAACGGTTAGTATTCGGGCGAACTCCCACTTAACAGCAACTCGATTAGACTTTACAGGTATCTAATCGAATTTGTTATAGCAACTTCGTTAGATACAAGCATCATGTGCTTGCATCCAATAAATCAAATGCAAGCACTACATAAAGTACCAATAGTTGCTATAATAACTGGCTGCTAAGTTCTTCATAAATTACATCCTCCTTCGGTTTTAAATTAAAATATCATTAAATTATCATTAGAGAAAGCATAATTCTAAACGCAATAATTGTCAACGTTTATTTGCCAATTATTTTATACAGACACCAAATCATGGTAGGAGAAAAACGTTTAATCACTTCAAACCGACTACCGTCAATCCCTTGATTCGTCGAGCTTTCAAACCATTCCTCACTGACAATCGCATAGGCATAATCACCGCGTAAAAAATTTTTCAGTGCTTCTGGTTTACTGGAAACGTAGTCATGGATCAAATCGTCGTCAAAATCATGTAAGAATGCTGATGTAGCTGGGTGTAAGACGACTTTTTGATTATCTTGGTGTAGATTATGCACCAAAATCATCGGCATGGTCGGTAGGAAAAAAGTATCGACAATCGATAGTTGATCGACGTATTTGTAGTTATTATCGACCCAGTTATCATTACTTTGAGCACTGCGGAAAGCCACTGGTACCAACATATATTGCCCTTTTAGTTTTGCTAGGTCACTATAAATATCATCAAAACTAGCGTGTAGTCTGATATCCACTTCTTGTCTTTCTGCAAGATACTGGGCGGCTTGATAGCTATCGGTCTGCTTAGGGCCCAATGTATTGATAATCTTCATCGTCATCACTCAATTTCTCTAATCGTTTTCTAATAATTAATTATACTAAGTGGATTTTCCTAGTTTGTCAAAATAAATATAAAAAACGACCCACCAATTACTGGCGAGTCGTTTTTTCGTTTGCCTAAATCATTTTAAGCAAATGTTATTTAATTTTTTGAACTAAATTCTTGTTAGCACTGATGTAACTACCATTAGTTAATTGCAATCTGTAAGTAGTACCAATCTTCTTCACTGCTTTAACGTTCAAAACAGTTCCGCGTTTGTATGAATTCACAGACTTAGTTAACTTAACGTTCTTGTAGGCACGGATTCTAGAACCGATTACGCGAACCGAACGAACCTTGCTGCTGTAGTACAAAGGTTTTACGTATGAAGGCTTAGTGGTGATGTAACCCCACTTCTTGTGATCTACTCTAAATAGTCCCTTCTTGTTACGAACGATTTGGTATACCTTGTATCTCTTTAGTCCATTCTTGTTGGTAGTTTCGCCAACAATTCTGAACATCACAGCGTTTGGACGAGCTTGCTTCTTGTAACCTTGGATTCTGTTCTTGTGACTGAAGTTAACACTTGAGTATCTGTAGAATCCTTTAACCATGTATACGTTACGTGGTGTTGTTTGCTTACGAACCAAGTTCTTGTTAGCGGTAATGTAGTGACCGTTAGTTAATTGTAATCTGTATGTGCTACCGTACTTCTTGACTGCCTTGACCTTCAAAACAGTACCGTGCTTGTAGCCCTTCACAGCCTTACTTAACTTAACGTTCTTGTATTCACGGATTCCCTTACCAATAACCTTGATTTGTTGAACGTTGCTACGGTAGTACAAAGGTCTCATGTAAGAAGGTTTAGCGGTGATGTAACCCCACTTCTTACGGTCCACTTTGAATGAGCCGTTCTTCTTAACAACGATTTGGTATACCTTGTATCTCTTTACACCGTTCTTGTTGGTAGTTTCACCGATGATTCTAAACATTACAGCGTTTGGACGGGATGTAGCCTTGTAACCTTGAACACGGTTCTTCTTAGTGAAGGTAGTGCTTAGGTATCTGTAGAAGTTCTTAACCATGTAAACATTACGTGGAATAGTTTGTTCAGGACCACTTCCGTTGTTTTGTTTCTTAACATGTTGAATATCCAAGATGTGTAATTGTGGCAAAATCCTAGCTTTAATGGTATCTGCATTTCTTGATGAATCAATTTCTGCTTCAGCATTGACCTTGGCACGTTCAAGATTCTTCTTTTGACGTGCCTTTTCAGCACTGCTCAATGTTTTATCAGCATCAATTGCCGCTCTAACCTTGTTGGCCTCTGCTTCAATTCTTGCCTTTGCAGCTGATCTTTGAGCATCCAATGATTGACCGGCAACATGATCTGCATCAATCTTTGCGTTGGTGTCGCTGATGATTTGGTTAATGCTATCAGCATTAGTTGCATTATCAATAGCTTGTTCACTGGCTGCTTTATCAGCGTCAACTTTGGCCATTTGAGCATCCTTTTCAGATTGAGTCAATGTGGCATCGTTTGCGATGTCATTCTTAACCTTAGCGGCCTTGGCATCTAGGTCAGCCTTAGCGGCACTCTTTTGGTCATCAACTGGTTTGCCTGGAACATAGTCAGAAGCAATCTTAGTATTACCATTGCTGATAGCTTGGTTAATGCTGTCAGCGTCTGGTGCGTTGTCGATGGCTTGTTCAGCGGCAGCTTTATCAGCATCTACTTGAGCCATTTGAGCATCCTTTTCTGCTTGGGTTAGAGTGGCATCATTTGCGATGTCATTCTTAATCTTGGCAGCTTGGGCATCTAATTGAGCCTTGGCGTTGCTCTTTTGGTCTGGTAGTGAGGTCTTGCCTGGAACGTAATCGGCATCCATCTTGGCATTGCTATCACTGACTGCTTGGTTAATACCATCAGCATCTAAAGCATCGTCGATAGCCTTTTCTCCAGCGGCCTTATCAGCATCTACTTGAGCCATTTGGGTATCCTTTTCAGCCTTAGTTAATGTGGCGTCATTTAAGATATCGTTCTTAACCTTAGTAGCTTCTTCTTCAAGTTTAGCCTTGGCATTAGTCTTTTGATCACTCAATGAAACCTTACCTGGTACATATTGAGCATCAATTTCTTCGACACCTTGAGCAGTCATTGCATTGATGTTGTCAGCATTAGTTTGAGCATCAACATTGTCTTGGGCTGCCTTGTTCTTGGCATCCACATTAGCCTTTTGTTGTGCTTTTTCAGCACTAGTCAATGTCTTGTCAGCATCAATGGTTGCCTTGGTCTTGTCAGCTTCAGCATCTAGTTGCTTCTTAGCTGCGTCCTTTTGGTCAGTTAGTGACTTACCTGGAACGTGATCAGAAACGATAGAGTTGTTGCTATCAACCAATGCTTGGTTAATTGTATCAGCGTTCTTGGCATCATCAATTGCCTTTTCTCCAGCAGTCTTGTCAGCTTCAACCTTAGCGATTTGTGCTTCCTTTTCTGCTTGAGTCAATGTGGCATCATTTGTGATGTCTTGCTTAATCTTAGTAGCTTGGTCTTCCAATTGTTTCTTAGCAACAGATTTTTGACTATCTACTGGTGTGCCAGCAACGTGTTCCTTATCAACTTGAGCGTTAGTATCACTAACTGCTTTGTTAATGTTATCAGCTTCTGTGGAATTGTCGATAGCTTCTTTTCCGGCTTTGACATCGGCATCAACCTTAGCCTTTTGAACGTCTTTTTCATCACTGGTTAAGGAGTTATCGTTATCGATATCACTCTTAACCTTGGTTGCTTCAGCATCTAGTTGAGCTTTGGCGTTGTCCTTTTGAGTATCTACTGAAGTTCCTGATTGATGATCGTTAGAAATATTGTTGTTTCCATCAGCAATTGCCTTGTTAATGGAATCAGCATCTGTGGCATCATCAACCGCTTTTTCAGCAGCAGTCTTGTCTGCATCCACCTTAGCAACTTGGGCATCCCTTTGTGCTTGAGTTAATGTGGCATCGTTTTGGATGTCTTGCTTAGTCTTAGCAGCTTGTGCTTCTAGTTGTTGCTTTGCTGAGGACTTTTGATCATCTACTGATGTGCCTGGTATGTGGTCACCAGTAATCTTGGTGTTACCATCACTTACTGATTTATTGATATTGTCAGCATTTTGAGCGTTATCAACTGCATTTGAAGCTTCATTCATATCTGAAGTTGCTTGAGCTTTTTGAGCATTCTTTTGGTCGGTAGTTAATGTGTCATCATCGAAGATTTGTTTAATTAAATCATCTAATTTTTGAGATAGTTGTTTCTTAGCAGCAGATTTTTGATCTGACAATGGTGTTCCTGGTGCATAGTTGTTATCAACATTTCCAATCATTCGGTCAGATAAATCATTGATATCGTCTGCATTAGTTGCTGCATCAATGTTCTTCTTAGTATCTTCTGCTTCGCTATCAACCTTGTTCTTTTGTGCTTCTTTTTCTGCACTGGTTAAGGTGTTATCAGAATCGATTTTATCTTTTGTACTTTTAGCTGCAGCATCAACCGCATTTTTGGCGTCAGATTTTTGCTTATCTAATGATGTCCCTGATTGATGGTCTTTAGAAATCTTATCTTTTCCATTGCTAATTGCCTTATTAATATCGTCTGCATTTGTAGCAGCAGATACAGCTTTTTCAGCAGCAGTCTTGTCTGCATCTACCTTATCTGTTTGTTCCTTCTTTTGGTCAGAAGTTAATGTTACATCATTTTGAATATCATTCTTAATCTTAGCTGCTTGATCATCTAATTGCTTCTTAGCAGCATCTTGTTGATCCTTAACTGATGTACCTGATTTATGTTGACCATCAATATTAGTATTACCATCTTTTATTGCACCGTTAATTTCATCTGCATTTGAAGCATCATCAATCTTAGCTTGGGCAGCTTTATTAGCATCATCAACATTCTTCTTTTGTTGTGCTTTTTCTGCACTAGTCAAAGTGTCATCAGCGTCAATATCTGCCTTAATCTTGTTAGCTTCAGCGTCTAATTGCTTCTTAGCGGCATCTTGTTGGTCCTTAACTGATGTACCTGAATGGTGTTCACCATCAATCTTTTGGTTACTGCTATCAACAGCTTGTTTGATACCTTCTGCATCGGAGGCAGCGTCGATAGCCTTCTTACCAGCGTCAACATCAGCATCGATGGCTGCCTTTTGAGCATCCTTTTTGGCTTGAGTTAATGTGTTATCGCTATCAATTTGACTCTTAACCTTGTTGGCTTCGTTGTCTAGGTCATTCTTCTTGGCTGCCTTTTGAGCATCCACGGATTGTCCTGAAACGTGGTCACCATTGATTTTACCTGTAGTGTCACTGACTAACTTGTTGATGTCATCGGCGTTAGTTGCACTATCAATGGATTTTTCGCCGGCTTCTCTATCAGCGTCAACCTTGGCACTTTGGGCATCTTTTTCGGCTTGGGTTAATGTCGCATCGTTTGCGATATCTTGTTTAATCTTAGTTGCTTGGTCGTCCAATGACTTCTTAGCAACTGCCTTTTGGTCATCAACTGATTCACCTGGTACATGGTCACCATTGATTTTATCGTTACCATTATCAGTTGCTTCTTTGACACCTTCAGCATCAGTGGCAGCGTCGATAGCCTTTTCAGCAGCTTCCTTATCGGCTTCTACCTTGGCAGTTTGAGCGTCCTTTTCTGCTTGGGTCAATGTTGCATCGTTTTGGATATCGTTCTTAGTCTTAGCTGCTAGGTCTTCTAATTGTTTCTTAGCAACGGACTTTTGGTCATCAACTGATGTTCCTGAATTGTGATCGTTAGAAATATTCTTATTACCATTATCGCTGGCTTCCTTGACACCTTCCGCATCTGAAGCGTTATCGATTGCCTTTTCAGCAGCTGTCTTGTCAGCATCCACCTTAGCAGTTTGGGCATCTTTTTCAGCTTGAGTTAATGTCGCATCGTTTGCGATGTCTTGCTTAGTCTTAGTTGCTAAGTCTTCTAATTGCTTCTTAGCATTACTCTTTTGATCTTGTAATGGTACGGTACTTGTTACGTAATCATTATCAACTTGAGTATTAGTATCACTGATTACTTTGTTGATACTATCCGCATCTGCAGCATTTTCAATAGCATCTTTACCAGCTTGAGCGTCAGAATCAACCTTATCCTTTTGAGCATTCTTTTCATCATTAGTTAAGGTGTTATCAGCGTCGATTTCACCTTTAATCTTAGCAGCTTCAGCATCAATTGCATTTCTAGCAGTATCCTTTTGTGTATCTAATGGTGTTCCTGAGTTGTGTTCACCATCAACCTTAGTATTAGCATCACTAAGTGCTTTATTGATACTGTCTGCATCTGTTGCGCCATTAATAGCTTGCTTACCTGCAGTAACATCCGCATCAACCTTAGCCTTTTGGGCATCCTTTTCAGCTTGAGTTAATGTTGCATCGCTTTGGATTTTATCCTTAATACTATTTGCTTCTGCATCTAATTTATCCTTAGCCGTTTGTTTTTGCTTGTCTACTGAGTCTTTTGATTGGTGTTCACCAGAAATCTTGTCATTTGCGCCACTCAATGCATCATTAATGCCGTCAGCGTCGGTTGCACCATTAATAGCATTCATACCGTTTGTAACATCCTGGTCAATGTTAGCTTTTTGAGCTTTCTTTTGATCACTGGTTAATGTGGCATCATTGTCAATATCTTGCTTAATCTTAGCCGCTTGGGCATTTAATTGATCTTGAGCAGCTTTCTTTTGGTCTGACAATGGAGTACCAGAAACATGTTCACCATCAATTTTATTCTTGGCATCAGTGATTACTTGGTTAATGCCATCAGCATTTGATTGCTTATCAATGGTATCCTTACCAGCTTGGACATCGTTATCAATCTTTGCTTTTTGAGCATCTTTGGCGGACTTACTCAAAGTTGGGTCGTTATCGATGTCTTGTTTAATCTTATCCGCTTCAGCGTCTAATTGCTTCTTAGCAGCAGCTTGTTGGTCCTTAACTGATGTACCTTGTTTATGTTGGTCATCAATCTTAGTATTACCATCTTTGATTGCATCGTTGATTTCATCAGCATTTGTTGCGTCATCAATCTTAGCTTGGGCAGATTTATTAGCATCATCAACATTCTTCTTTTGTTGTGCTTTTTCGGCACTAGTCAAAGTGTCATCAGCGTCAATAGCTGCCTTAACCTTGTTGGCTTCAGCATCCATTTGTGACTTAGCATCAGACTTTTGGTCAGCCACAGACTTACCTGAGTGGTGTTCACCATCAATCTTTTGGTTACTACTATCAACAGCTTGTTTGATACCTTCTGCATCGTTTGCTGCGTCGATAGCCTTCTTACCAGCGTCAACATCAGCATCAATGGCTGCCTTTTGAGCATCTTTTTCTGCTTTACTCAAGGTGTTGTCAGCATCAATAGCTGCCTTAACCTTGTTGGCTTCGTTGTCTAGGTCGTTCTTCTTAGCTGTCTTTTGATCAGCTACTGCTTGTCCTGAAACGTGGTCAACATTGATTTTACCTGTAGTGTCACTGATTAACTTGTTGATGTCATCGGCATTAGTTGCGCCATCAATGGCCTTTTCGCCAGCGTCTCTATCAGCGTCAACCTTTGCGCTTTGGGCGTCTTTTTCAGCTTGAGTTAATGTTGTATCGTTTGCGATGTCTTGTTTAATCTTAGCTGCTTGGTCATCCAATTGCTTCTTAGCAGCAGCCTTTTGATCATCAACTGATTTACCTGGTACATGGTCAGCATTAATTTGCTTGTTACCAGCATCAGTGGCTTTCTTGACACCTTCAGCATCTAAGGCAGCGTCGATTGCCTTTTCAGCAGCTTCTTTATCGGCTTCTACCTTGGCAGTTTGAGCATCCTTTTCCGCTTGAGTCAATGTGTTATCGTTTGCGATATCTTGTTTAACTTTGGCTGCTTGGTCGTCCAATGTCTTCTTATTACTTGCCTTTTGGTCATCTACCGATGCATGTGAAACGTGGTCGGCAGCAATCTTATCTTTGTTGTCTTTAATCAAGCTGTTAATGCTATCAGCATCAGCTGCGTTGTCGATTGCTTGTTTGCCGGCATTTGTATCTGCATCAACCTTGGCGCTTTGAGCATCCTTATCAGCTTGAGTCAATGTCGCATCATTTGCGATGTCTTGTTTAATCTTAGCTGCTTGAGCATCCAATTGTGACTTTGCAGCTGCCTTTTGGTCGGCTAAACTCTCACCTGATTGGTGTACATCATCAATGTCGGACACACTTTGAGTGATTTGGTTATGGATGTCATCCACATTTGTTAAACCATCAATCTTAGCTTGTTCAGCAGAGCTTACACTATCAACCTTGTTCTTTTGATCAGCCTTTTCATCACTAGTTAAAGTTGGGTCTGCATCGATTGCCGCTTTAACCTTGTCAGCTTCAGCTTGAATAGCTGCCTTAGCGTCAGCTTTTTGATCAGCAATTGGCTTACCTGGTTGGTGATTTTTTTCAATAGTTCCATTCCAATCGCTAATTGCTTGGTTAACACCATCGGCATCTTTAGCATTGTCAATTGCTGATTCAGCTGATTGTCTATCAGCATCAACCTTGGCCATTTGGGCATCTTTTTGACTTTGGGTTAATGTGGCATCGTTTGCGATGTCTTGCTTAATCTTGGCAGCTTGGGCATCTAATTGAGCTTTTGCATTAGCCTTTTGGTCAGGTAATGAAGTCTTACCTGGAACGTATTGAGCATCAATATCTTTGATACCTTGATCGTATGCAGCCTTAATACCATCAGCATTAGTTGCAGCATTAATCTTAGCTTCAGCAGCTGCCTTTACGCTTTCCACATTACTCTTTTGTTGGTCTTTTTCTTTACCAGTTAATGAAACGTCAGCATCAATTTGGTTCTTAACCTTGGTTGCTTCAGCATCCAAGTTAGTGTTGTTAGAATCCTTTTGATTATCAACTGAGCTTCCTGGTTGGTGATCGTTAGCGATTTGACCACTGTTATCACTTAGTGCCTTGTTGATGCTATCAGCATCAGTAGCGTTTTGGATTGCTTGTTTACCAGCGGCTGCATCGGCGTCTACCTTGGCAGTTTGAGCATCCTTTTGCGCTTGAGTTAATGTTGCATCGTTTGCGATGTCTTGTTTAACCTTAGCTGCTTTTTCATCTAATTGGTTTAAAGCATCTGATCTTTGACTGTCTACTGGTGCCTTTGAAGTGTGATCAGCATCAATGTTGCTTGTTCCATCACTGATTGCTTTATTAACACTGTCGGCATCACTTGCATTATCAATTGCCTTTGATGCGGCATCTGCGTCGGCATTTACCTTAGCAGTTTGAGCATCTTTTTGCGCTTGAGTTAATGTTGCATCATTTGCAATAGCTTGTTTGATATTGTTGGCCTCATCATTTAGTAGTGACTTAGCGTTAGCTTTTTGTGTGTCTAATGATGTACCAGCCACGTGTTTTCCATCAACGTCGGAAATACCTTGTTTGATTGCTGAATTGATATCGTCGGCGTTTGTTAAACCGTCAATATTAGTTTGGGCCGCGGCAGAAGCTGAATCTACAGCATTCTTTTGCTTTGCTTTTTCTTCACTAGTCAAACTGGAATCCGCAGCAATGGCAGCTTTTACCTTGTTAGCCTCAGCTTGAATAGCTTGTTTAGCAGTTGCCTTTTGATTATCAATCGCTTGGCCAGGTTGATGGTCCGCTTCCATATTCAAATTACCATCACCCAATGCCTTATTAATGTCATCCGCATCAGCAGCATTATCAATTGCTTGCTCAGCAGCAACTTTATCAGCTGCTAACTGATCCATTTGGTCATTCTTTTGATCTTGCGTTAATGTAGCATCATTTGCGATATCATTTTTAATCTTAGCTGCTTGGACATCCAAATCAGCCTTAGCGTTAGTCTTTTGGTCGGCTAATGAAGTCTTACCTGGAACGTATTGGTTATCAATGTCTGTGACACCATTATTGTATGCGGTATTAATGTCATCGGCGTTAGTTGCAGCATTAATAGCAGCTTGTGCAACACCCTTTGTACTATCAACATTGGCTTTTTGAGTATTCTTTTCTGCTGTAGTCAAAGTGTTATCGGCATCGATTTGATTCTTAACCTTGGTTGCTTCTGCTTCTAGTTTAGCGTTGGCATTTGCTTGTTGATCAGCAACTGAGGTCTTACCTGGAACGTATTGTTTATCAATGTCAGTAATTCCTTGGTTGTATGCGTTATTGATGTCATCGGCATTGGTTGCGGCATCAATTTTTGCTTGGTCAGTCGCTTTGACACTATCAACGTTGGCTTTTTGACTGCTCTTATCTGAAGTGGTCAAACTGTTATCGGCATTGATTTGATTTTTAATCTTGGTTGCTTCTGCTTCTAGTTGAGCCTTAGCATTAGCCTTTTGGTCAGGTAATGAAGTCTTACCTGGGGCGTATTGATTATCAATGTCTGTGACACCTTGGCTGTAAGCATTATTGACGCCATCAGCATTAGTTGCTGCATCAATATTGCCTTGGTCATTTACTTTGACATTGTCGACGTTATTCTTTTGAGTAGCTTTTTCTGCGCTAGTCAAAGTATTATCGGCATCAATTTGATTCTTAATCTTGGTTGCTTCTGCTTCTAGTTGAGCCTTGGCATTAGCCTTTTGGTCAGCTAATGATGTCTTTGACGGAACGTATTGGTTATCAATAATTTTAACGCCGCTGGTATTCAAATTGATGATATCGTCTGCGACATTGGAAGCATCAATTTGAGATTCAAGATTAGAAAGAGCACTATCAACATTATTCTTTTGTTGTGTCTTTTCGGCACTAGTTAATGTGTTGTCGGCATCAATTTGACTCTTAATCCAACCAGCTTCATTCTCTAATTGATTTTTGGCTTCAGATCTGCGTTGATCTAATGTTTTTGAACTTGGTGCATATTGTGCGTCAATATTTTGGATACCTTTATCACGTGCATCGTTGATTTTATCAGCAGTAAATGAATTTTGAATATTTGATCGTGCCTCACCTCTAGCCTGAACTAGGTTTGATATTTCTCGTTCTTTTTCGTCAGAGGTTAGTGTGTTATCGGCATTGATAGCATTCTTCATCTTTGTGAATTCCGCTTCGATAGTAGCTTGAGCGGCAATCTTTTGATTAGGGATACTTGGACCCGGAACATATTCGCCATTAATTTGGTTCACACCTTGGGTACGAATACCCGCTACGTTTGCAATATCGGTAACGGCTTGTAGTTGACTAGTGTAGTTATTCTTATCTGCCACAACATTTTGCAATTGTTGGTCAGATTGATCCTTAGCAATTGTTCTATCATTTTGAATATTATTAGTAGTGTTTGTAACGGCATTGTTAATATCATTAATGGCGGAATTAATGGTAGCTTGTAGTTCCACCTTCTTAATAGAATTAATACCATCTGATAAAGCACCAGCGATTTGACTTGATTGAGAAACGCCCAATAAGTTTGCTTGTGCTGTTTGCAATGCACTATTAACAGAATTAGTAAATGATTGCTTGTCACTAGAAGATAAGTTGCTTAGGTTTGAAACGTTGCTTGTTGATGTAGATGCTTGGTTACTTAATTGAGAAAGCGCGTTAGATAGTGAAGTATTGTCAGCTTGGTAGGCACTTTGAATAGAATTCAATTGAGAAACAAAGTCACCATCTGTTGTAACCGTGTTGATTTGAGAAGTGTAGTTATTTAATAGTTGAGTGGCTTGGTTTAGGGGAGTTGTTTGGTTTAAATCGTTTAACTTGTCAGTCTTTAACTGTGCAAGTAATTGAGAGTTAAAATCATTTCCAAATTGGTTGTAAGTAAGACTTCTAGTAGCTGAAAAAGCAATTTCTGTACTAGAATTCCAAAGGCTTCCATTAGAGTGTTCTCTATGAGTAGACATGAAAGCAGAAATCCAGTCATTAGAATTTACCTTAACCGGATCAACATAAACAGAAATATTAACATTTCCACCAATGACTGTTTTAGTAGCCTGTTTAACGTAGTATTGCCCATTATTATTGGTAAGTTTTAAATCCCCATCATCATTAGAAGCGGTTACTTTATCAACCTTACTGTATAAATTAGGACTAAGATTTATAGCGAATTCTAGAACTCGATTTGCTCCACCAGTTTTGGTAATTACTTTTGAACCAAATTGAAAATTTATAATATATTGATTTGAGTTAACATCTTTATTAACGCCAAGATAAGTCATTTTAGTGCTTGCAACTGCATCTGGATAATCCTTTTTAGGACCGCTAATATATGTGTTACTGTCTGCAGGAGCATTTGAACTTCCATCCCTCAATGATAGTCCTTCATTACTATCGTCTGAGCTAGATGAAGAGCTTGCCAAAGAAGCGTCTGATGATGTTGATGAGGCGCTTGATTGTTGTGATTGAGAATCACTTGAACTTTGACTATTTTGATCAGCACTTGAACTAGCATCACTGGATGCATTTGAGTCACTACCATCTTGGTTTGCAACATGACTTGCATCAATATTATTCTTACCGTCACTTAGTGCTTGGCTAATGCTGTCAGTGTCAGTAGCATTGTCGATTGCTTGTTCACCTGCTGCCTTGTATGAATCTACTTCAGCATTTTGGCTATCCTTATCGGATTGAGACAAAGAAGCATCATTGTTGATGGCATCCTTGACCTTGCTAGCTTCAGCGTCTAGTTGAGCCTTAGCTTCGTTTTTTTGGTTATCAATCGTTGAATTATTATTGTTATTATCTTTGTTATTATTTTGATCAGTGGTTGTATTTGCGGAAACTTGAGTTTCACTAGCAAATGCAACATTTTGGTTAGATTGCATTACAACAGCGGCTCCAATTAGTGAAAATGAAGCTACTGATAAAACAACCCAATTTTTCTTTACTTTTCTCATAATTTTCTTGTCAGAATTTTTTCTGAACTGTTTGTGGTTGTATAACATTTTATTAACCTCCTATCAGAAAATAAATTTTTTCAGCAAGAGAAATTATAAACCGAAATTTAATTCTATCAAGGTCCCCAACGGCTGATATATCAACACCTAATCTACTTTTTATAATATTTTTTTAATTAAAACGATTGAAAGATTGATTTATGGGCATCGTAAAAATTGAAAAGATTAGAAAACGGATTGTTTAAGTTTTGTTTAAATTTTATTCAACAGCAATAATTAGCTAAAAATGAGATGAAGATGAACTTCTTATACACCGGCATTAGTGTAACCACGTGCGCATAATGATTATTTAAAAAACGGCTATTTTTTAGAAAAAAGTCTAATTTTTTGAAATAAAAAGACCGCCCAAAAGAGCAGTCTTTTTTATTTACGATGAAGTCGATTACTGTTAAATGTCATAGATAACTGAACTAGAATCAATATATAGCATTTAAGAGGTTACTATAGTCTAAAAAATATCTATATTTTAATCAATTTCAATTCCACACACATCAGAAACCGAAGAATTTATTATTTTTTTAAACGATGGTTCGAATTCTTCCGGAGTTAATGGAATTGCCTCAGAAATCCATAATAACATCGCATTTAACATCATTCTAAAGAAAAATTGAACCGCGAAATTTTTCGATAATTTAAGAACTTTTTCATCATAGTGATCAAAATATTTAATGAAATATTTTGAGTATCTTTTTACAATAAAATCGAAAAACGATGGTTGGTAATATTTATATAGTATTTTAGTATAATCTCTGTTTTCGTAAACAAGGGGCAATACCTTATGAGTAATAACATCCATATAATTGTCATCATAATCAACAATTTCAAAAAGAACATCGTCTATGGAAGAACACATAGTTTTTTCTAAATATAATAAGATATCATTTTTACTTTTAAAATGATTATAAAAAGTTCCTCTAGAAACGCCACTATTCAAAATTATGTCATCTATACTTATTTCATTTATATCTTTATGCAAAGAGATATTTAAAAAACTATCTATAATTTTCTTTTTAGATTTATCTTTAATTTCCATTTCTATTATCATCCACCTAATATAGTCGATAAAAGAGAAACCGACTTACCAATAAATATGGTAAGTCGGTTTCTTTCTCATCAAGACTAATTGAATATCAACTATTTATTAAAAGATTATCATCCTTATGCGTAGTTTAATTTTATTTGCTTGGTTTGAAAATTTTTACTAGATTCTTGTTTGCACTTACATATCTTCCATCACTTAGTTGTAATCTGTACGTGGTTCCTAGCTTCTTGACTGCTTTTACCTTCAAGACTGTTCCACGTTTGTATGACTTCACGTACTTACTTAACTTACTGTTCTTGTATGCAC
>NZ_JBMHFD010000016.1:0-21758 GCF_049166695.1 Apilactobacillus intestinapis | reverse complement strand
AAGCTGAAATCATGGACTGTAATTATGACTTTAAAGAGGATTTAATTTCATCAATGAAAATATGGATTGATTATTACAATAATCATCGTATTAAAACAAAACTAGGCGGAAAGTCACCGGTTCAATACCGGAAACTTTCCGCCTAGGAAAAACAATATAATAATGTACAACTTTTGGGGTGCACATCACCATTTGGCTGTCTTTTTTGTTTGCTAGTAACTAATGGCTTTATAGCCACTTCTCTTCCATAGCTTAGTTAATTCCTTAACTGTAATCGTCTTGTTCAACCCATCTTCAGGATCAAAGTAGAAAAATACTCGGTGGTTAAAACCAAATAGGATAATACATTGATTATCTCGTCTGCCCCATAACATCACAGGACGGTTACGATTAATCTGGCTTCTCACACGACGGTATGACTTCTTAGTCAAATCTTTATATGAGCCAACACTGTTAACTAGGATGCTCTTAAAGGTTGCATCAGACAAGTTGTCAGTAATCTTGCCTAACTTTTCGTACACGTCAAAATCTGGTCTAGCGAAATGAACCAATACTGATAAAGCCTTTTCTTCGTTAGAAGCCTCGGTATTATCTTTACTAGCCTGTAGATTTAAGATTCTGTAGTTCTTACGAATGAATTTGTTAGGAATCCAGCCGGCATCACTATCGTTTTCAAAGTGAAACCATAGATGTTTTTGGTAAAAACCGATTTGATCAATTTCAAATTTTGCTTTTTCGTCTGAATGATTGAATGCTTTGCGTTGATGCTTCCCCGCTTGCATTTCATTGACGTACCACTTTTCCATCTTACGGTGCTTTAAACGCACGTAAAAGTGTGGCACATTTTCGTTTGCAATTGAATTGCTTTTCATTAATTCACCCTCATTTATTTAGGTATAGACTCCATTATAACAATAAAATGGTGTAAAACGCACCCTAAATGGTGTTTTATATGAGAATATCGTTTCACTGTCCTTATAAATATGGTAACATTGATATGTACCTTTTGGGGGCGTTATGGATTCGACGGGTATAGTTCGAATTTGGATTGCGTTCGCAGCGGCGTCTGCTTAACCGTCCAGTTTTTAAATTATAACTGCAAACAATAATTCAAACAACGTCGCTTTAGCTGCCTAATAAGCAGTCTACGACAATCCAACTAGCTTTGCCTAGGGGCTAACTTGGGTTTTATAATTGATAGGCTTACGTTACTTGCTCACACCTGAAGTTAAGTAAAAGAGATTAATCAGGTTAGCTGATCATGTTAACCCCGGAATACGGTGCTTTGGTCAGTGAAAATTCAAATAGTATCCCTATGAGCGTAGATATTCGAATGGCGATATGCTCGGACGCGGGTTCGACTCCCGCCGCCTCCATAGTAAAAAAGCTGTTGTAATCAATGAGCAAAATCATTGTTACAGCAGCTTTTTTTATAATAAGTATCAGCAAATAAAAAGAGTTCATTAGTATTTAAGTACTACTTTACATATATTATTGATTAGATTCAAAATAAAAATGGTTTTTTAATCCATCTCTATAACTTTGTATTTCGTTAACAGATTCGAATATATTGTTAGATCTATAAATCCTTTCCTCACTATCTTCCACAACTACAATTATTTCTAGTTTATCCGATGTAATTTCTTTAAACACATTTTCACTGGATACCCATTCACAAGGCTTTGTACTATGAATAGTTTGAACATCACCTGGCTTCAATGAAACATTTAATTGTCTCTTCATGTCATTAGGAACTGGAAAATCGATCCCGTTACCCTCACTTGGAATACAATACATATCTTCTAAATAAATAGTTCTATTACCAACATTTCTTATAGAAATTGCTTCATTAACATCTATACTATCCTTGTTAATAGCAGTTCTAAATGTAACATTAATATAAAGCTTATATCTAGAAATTTTTTTACGGATAAAAGATGCTAACGTACCGATTATTGTCAATATAGATATAATTCCCATAACAAAATCCCAACTCACAACCAACTATATACCACCCCTTAAACATAATAAAGTAAATTTATTATCCAATTATATTCTAATAAAGACAAGTTATAAAACATTCAATAAATAATTTAAAACAATTAATGTTCAAAATTTGTCTTCATTGTTACAATATTTTTAGATAAAAATATAATATTTAAAAAATACTCAAATTATAATCTAAATGTCGTTATAACTATTATTTGATTAATCACTAATCATTCCTATTAAAAATCGTTTGTACAAATACTGTAGCAATTATAAATAAACCACCTAATAACTGCACCGAAGCCAAATGTGTCCCTAGAAAAGCAACTGACAAGATAGTAGCAGTCAATGGTTCAAAAGCACTTAACATACCTGTCACTGATGGTGAGATATACTTCGTACTCATCAAATATAGTAAGTATGCCAACATCGTACCAAATATAATAATGAAGACAATACTAATTATTGTGATCATTGATACTTTAGGAGCAGATGTACTTAAGACAAAACCAGATAGCGGTAAACTACCTAATAGCATTCCCCACCCTACTATCAATTTATCATCAAAGATTGATAACAATTTAGCAGGAATTAAAGTATAAGATGCCTGACTGACACCAGCTCCAATCCCCCATGCAATCGCAGCGATTGATAAAGCTAGTGAATCAATGTGTCCATTAGTCACTAACAAGAAAGTCCCAGCTAAAGCCAAAATTACCGAAACAATTTCAGAAAAATTAGGTAACTTATGATTAAAAGCTGTAACGTATCCCATAATAAAAATGGGTTCTAAAAACTGTAGAACAGTTGCGGTTGGCGCATTACCATATCTAATAGCCATAAAATATGTAAGTTGGGAAGGAATCATTCCTAAGAGTGCAAAGGCAATCAATGTAAGTATTTCTCTCTTATTATGCCAAATTTTAAAAATGGATTCTCCCGTAGTTATCCGACTCCAGCATAAAAGAAGAAGTCCCGCAACAAATAATCTAATACCTACCAACCAAATTGGTGTTACCAAGTGATGTTCAAAAAGATATTCTGCAACAATTCCGGACATACCCCAAAATATTGATTCGATTATTGCTAATATAATTACTTTAATTCTTATAGCATCCTCCAAATCTATAATAAATTAAGTATATCACTATTCATAAATAAAATAGAGTAAATAAAAAGCCTGCCATTAAGCGGACAGGCCAACCTAATTTGTGCGTGATTACATAGAGAGGTGCACAATTAGATTTATAGAGAGTTGTAAATAATAAACATTAAGATAAATCATCTGGAATGACTACCTACTTCTGTATTATACGAAAATATTAAAAAAAAGTAAAGAATATTAATTTTTTATTAAGAAAATTACAAAAAGACAACTTATCAATCAAATGACTAAGTCGTCTTTTTTATTTAAATAAACATCTTTTGCAAGTAAGCTTTCTTCTGTTGCTTTAATTGATCTAGCTTAACGGATTGTTCTTCAATCAATTTGTCTAGTTTTGCAAAGAAGTCACCTATTTTTTGTTGTTCATTTTTATTTTCAGTAAATTTTAATTTTAAAGTAGAAAATTCTTTAAAACTTATACTTCGTCCATCTCTAATCCCAAAAGTTACTTTCTTTAAAGATTGAATAAATTTGTAGGTTTTTAAATATTGCTTCCAATAATTAATATTATTTTCGCTATCCTTAAAGCTCATAATTGTATAAGCAGGACTTATTATTCCTTTTTTATTAGAGACTTCGAAACCACCTTGAAATGATCTTAAGCTTATGATTATATTGCCAGGAATTACATACTTATATTTGTTCAAGGTCGTTTTATCAAACTTAATATCTATATCTAAATCTTTTCTATAAACAATTCCATTATCCTGAGTAGCAGCTAATACTTCTTCATAACCATGATTTTTTATTGATTCATTAATAAAAATATCATTTGCTTTTTCTTCTTTCCATTCGCCACTAAATCCACTAAATCTTAATCGAGGTACTGTTTCACCCTCTTGTGGGAACATCTTCTGTAAGTATCCATGCTTTAGTTTCTTTAGTTGATTTACCTTTTGGGTTTGAAGTTCAATTAGTTTGTCTAGTTTTGTAAAGAAATCACCTATTTTTTGTTGTTCATTCTCCTGAGGAAAATTTATTGTCATTAATTTGATGTCAGACGAATTTACAGCATCAAAAGTAGATCCAGAACTAAATCGTTTCCATAATCCTTTATTTTTTATGTTAATTAATGAATAATAATCAAATTTATTTCCAGACAATGAGGCAACTCCGCGTCCAATTACTACGTTTTCAAACTGATTAATAGCTAATTCACCAACAGGTGCTCTCACTGACATTATTATTTCATTTTTTTTAGACATCTTAGTTATTTCACTCGTATAAATTCTTGGATTTATTTTTCCATTTAATATATCGGCATTTCCTTGCACGAGAATATTTTTTTTATTATCTTTAGTATAATTTTCAGAATGAGGAGATTGTCCCATCTTCACGTATAATTTATCCCCCAGTTTATCTTCTTTCCATTCCCCACTAAATTCACTAAACCTTAATCGAGGTACCTTAATCTTTGTCATTAGTATTCACATCCGTTTCTACCAAATCAGCTGCCATTGTATCAAATTCTTTTTGAACCTTTGCGATTTCTGCATCAAGATCTGCGATGTTTTGTTTTACTTCGTTAATGTCGATATTTGGTTCTGGTTCGAATGTATCAACGTAACGAGGAATATTTAAGTTAAAGTCATTTTCCTTAATTTCATCATAACTTGCGACGTGGGCATACTTGTCGACGTCTTTTCTGTTCTTATAAGTATCGATGATTTTTTCGATATTTTCTTCAGTAATGTTGTTTTGGTTCTTACCCTTTTCGAACTCCCTAGAAGCATCGATGAATAATACATCAGAGTTATCCTTATTCTTTTTCAATACCAATACAAGAGTTGGAATACTGGTTGAATGGAAGATGTTAGCTGGTAATCCAATTACTGCATCAATACGGTTATCTTCGATTAGCTTTTCACGAATCTTACCTTCCTTAGCACCTCTAAATAGGACACCGTGAGGAAGCACAATTCCCATCGTACCGTTTTCCTTCAAGTGGTATAAACCGTGTAATAAGAATGCAAAATCGGCCTTAGACTTTGGAGGAAGTGCTCCATAATCTCTGAATCTTGGATCAGCTAGACGTGAGTCATCGTTATCCCACTTAGCTGAGTATGGTGGATTCATTACAACGGCGTCGAATTGGTATGGTTCTTCAACAGGCCAATCCTTGTCCAAGGTGTCACCATTACGTAGTTCCATGTCTTCGTATGACACACCATGAAGCATTAGGTTCATACGAGCCAAGTTGTAAGTAGTAGTGTTTAGTTCTTGACCGTGGTACTTGATTAGTTCTGGTCTATCAACGTGTTGGGCTACGTTCAATAGTAACGAACCTGAACCCACAGCTGGATCATAAATGGTTCTAATTTGGTCATCCCCACCATTACGTTTGTAAGTAACAATTTGTGAGATGATGTCAGATACTTGGCGTGGGGTATAGAATTCTCCTGCCTTCTTACCAGCATCACTGGCGAATTGGGCGATTAGGTATTCGTAAGCATCCCCCAATACATCCCCATTGTGACCGAATAAATCAATGCTGTTTAGTGCCAACATGGTTTCACTAATGGCGTGGTTTCTTTGACGAATGGTTCCACCAAGCTTGTTACTGTGTAAATCAACGTCTTGGAATAAACCGTCGAAATCGTTGTGTGAACTTTGGTTATTGGTTGATAATTCTAGTTCATGCAAAGCAGTTTCTAATTGTTCAATTTCAAAGCTACCATCATTAATGTTATCGATTAGTGAACTGTATAGGTTTTCTGGTTCAATGTGGTATCCATTCTTGTTCAATAGTGATGACATAGTGGCTTCTCTAGTCTTGATGTCACCAATCATGTTATTTGGATCCAAGAATTGTGTGTATTGTTTCTTTAATTCTTCATGGTTATTTTCATCCATACGGTTGCTTTCAGCAAATGCCTTTAGTGCTTTTACTGATAGGAAACGATAGAAAATCAATCCTAATAAATAGTTCTTGTAGTCAGAGGCATCCATGTTACCTCGTAATGCATCAGCGGCACTCCAAAGTGCGCTTTCTAGGCTTTGTGTTTTTTCTTCAGGCATGTTCATTCTCCTTATAGGTATGCGTCAATTTCTTTATCAATAAATGAATTGATACTTTGATTTGCTTTAGCGTTATAGATAATTGGTATCTTTAGATTGTCATCGCCTTGTTGTTCAGCTGCGTGGTCTAAGTCACCATGGTCGATTAGATTTTGTAGGTGAGAACCTTCTTCAATGTTTCGATGACGTTCTGTTGCGACCCGTTTTAGTTCTTCTGGGTCTAATCCCCACTTATCAGCGAATTCATTTACCAAACTATTTAACTTGTTGCTCTTGTATTGTTGAACAAAGTCATCAAACTTATCTGGTTCAACCACGTGTTCATCCAAGTAGGATAAGATTTCACGTAACAATGCAGCTTGCTTTTCGTGACCAGACTTTTCGTACTTATTAATCTGTTCTTGAATTTCAGCTTCCTTTTGTAAGTAATCGGTCATGTTTTCTTGATATTCTTCATCAGTATCATAACTGTTACGAATATCAACCAACTCTTTTAATAGACCTGTGATGTAGTCATAATCTACTAAGACGGTTGATCCAATTGAAAGTGAAAAGTCCAAATTACTTAGTTCGTCGTCTTCATCATCGTCTTGATTTTCTTGGATTTCAGATTTAATACGTTGGAACTTTCCAATGTAGTGTTGGACTTCATCTTCACTAATGCCAAATTCTTCTTCGGCATTATCCCAAGTAAAGTCGTTATACATAGTTAATGAGTTCAATTGCGTATTAACACGTCTAAATGTCTTTACAAAATCAACCTTTGCTTCCTTACCCTTTAAATCATCGGCGGCATCAGCATTGGGTGCGATTCGTTTCAAATGAGCAACTTCACTCTTGAACTTAGCAACAGCATCCATGTACTTAGGACGCATTAGTTCTTCGTATGAACCTTCACCACCGTATAAGCGGTAAGCATCTTCTTCATTTTGTTGAGAGATAGCTGGCTTTCTGAATGTGACGATTTGACCTTCACGTTTTAAATCATTATTTTCTAAACGGTTAGTTCTAGAATATGCTTGGATCAAGTTAGCGTATTCGAACATCTTATCGACAAATAAAGTATTCAAACGAGGCGCATCAAAACCAGTCAATAATCGATTCACAACAATGACTAGGTTGATTTCTTGATCACGTTTTAAATGGGCATAGTAAGATTCACGACGGGCAGTTCTCTTCGCTACATCTTCGTTATAAAGATTGATTTCTTCATTATTGTTATGGAAGTTGGTATCAAAAATGGCGTTGTAATCGGCAATTGCTTCATCCATTCCATCCATATTTTCCTTGTGCGCATCATCGTTTTCAGCTAGTGAGTATGTAATTGCAACACGAGGCCAATCTTTATCGACATCATTTGGATGTAATTTCTTACGTTCCTTGAATTTTTGGTAATAACGAATGGCCATTGGAATTGAACTAGTGGCCAGGATTCCATTGTAATTTCCCTTACCTAGACTCATCTTCTTAGGACCTGTGGTTAAGATATAATCAACAACTTGATCCAAATGTTCATCTTTTTCGTATATATCATTTGGAAGGTATGATTCCTTTTCCACATCAGACATTTCTCTTAGTTCATTTTTGATGTCATTTTCTTCTGAGATGGTTAGTTCTTGGCCCTTTTTCTTTAGTTCCTTAGCGGTCTCTTTTTGCATGATTTCTTCAACGATTTCATTAACGTTGGCAATGGTGTTCACATGTTCAACGTTAAAAGGAAGAACTGCATGATCTTCTAGAGCGTTAACTAAGGTATAGCGGTGACATTCTTTACCGAATAGTTCTTGTGTGGTAACTCCGCGGTCTCCTTGGAACTTCTTTCTATTTTCATGGAAGATTGGGGTTCCGGTATATCCGTACCAATTGGCATTCTTGAATGCATTGCTGATATCTTGACGCATCTTTCCGAATTGGGAACGGTGCGCTTCATCAACGAAGAAACAAATTCGTTTATCTAATAACTTAGATTGAGATACTCTGGTATTTCTTCCTTCGTCTTGAGCTTGTTCTTCCGCATTAACTAAATTAGCCATCTTTTGAATCGATGAGATGATGATGTTATTGCCACCCTTTAATAAGGCCTGACGTAACTTCGAAGTATTGTCGGTCTTATTGATGGTCATATCATCGTTTGATGCGTAAGCTCTAAAGTTACCAACCGTTTGATCATCTAATGCCTTACGGTCAACTAAGAAGACAACTCTATCAACTGAAGGCATTTGAGCAGCCAATTTAGCGGTCTTGTATGATGTTAATGTCTTACCAGAACCGGTGGTGTGCCAAACGTATCCATTCTCGTGTTCTTTAATACGTTTTAGCACCGCTTCAATCGCGTAGATTTGGTATGGACGAAGTAATAATAACTTCTTACGTTCTTCATCAATGGCTTTGTATTCACTGACTAGTTTATGAGCCATTGGAATATTCAATGCTGACTTAGCAAAGTCCATCCCATTTTCGACAGGATTGTTATCCTCGTCACGCCACTTGAAGACAAATGACTTGTTGAATTCATCAGGACGAGCGTTAGCAAAGTAAGCTGAGCTGTCAGGACTCATGATGACAAACATTTGTAGTAATGAGTAAATGTCAGTGTATTTATTTTCACCGGCGTACTTTTTGATTTGGTTAAATGCTTGGTTAATTTCAACCGTTGATTTCTTTAATTCGATTTGAATTAATGGAAGACCATTGATTAATAAAGTCACATCAAAACGACGATCTGAATCATCGTCATTTGAACGTGGTCTGATGGCTTGGCGGACGATTTCATAACTTGAATGTCCTCCGCCAACATCTGCCTTCCAGAATATGTTTAATGTAACAGTCCCTAGTGATGCGTCGTCTCTTGGAATTTCAATCTTACCAATTCCATTTTCGGCATCTAGGATTTTAGCAGCATCGTATGGACTCTTTACATTACTGATGCGAGCTTTAACACGGTTAAATTCCTCATCAGTTAGTTCCTTATGTTTTAACGCTGCAATATTGTTTCTATTAAGTTTTTCTCTGAAGTTTTCCCATAATTTATCGGGTGTAGCTTCATATAAATCTTTTCGTTCTGTCCACTGATTACTTCCAATAGTTAATTGGTGGACAATTTCTTTTTCGAAATCTAATTCACTTTGCGTTCTATAATTGGCCATATTAATTCACCTTAATATATTGTGTGTATAGATTTATTGTATCATAGGAAGATTGTAATTAAAGCGGCAATTATAGACGTTTATAGAACGTTATAAAATTTAAAGACAATGTGTTTAATTTTGTATAAATCTCCATTTCAATTTCATTATTATATACTTATTTTCATATAAGTATAAGGAAGCGATAATGTGAAGAAAATCATCAGTGCTTGTTTAACCGCCGTTGTTGTACTATCAACTTCTTTCTCGTTTGGGATTACATCATCGGCCAATAGCATTCAGGGTAACAAAGGTATGACATTGGATTGTGCGCGATCGTTTTACTCACCTAGATTAATCCGTAAATACATTGATACCCTGTCCAAAAATCATGCCGAATTCATGCTACTACATTTGACCGACAATGAACGATTTGGTGTCGAAAACAGCTATCTGGGTCAAACTACGAAAAAAGGCCAAGGTCAAAAATGGTATCTATTTCAATCGTAAGACTCACAAGGCATTTCTAAGTAAAGCTCAACTAAAGAGTCTGCTTAAATATGCCCAAAAAAGACACATCGAGTTAATTCCAGAAGTCGATCTCCCTGGACACGATAAAGGAATTCTAAAACTACTTAGTTATACCAAATACGGTCGTCGTTTGAAGAAACAACTGGTATATCGAGACGGCTATAATGAATTCAAACTTTCCAAGAAAGGCACCCTAACGCTTTCTAAGAGAATCTTATCCGAATACCTGCCACTATTACCTAAGGGCAATCATATTGGCATGGGCGCTGATGAAATCTCATTAGATAACAAGACTGAGGAAAATAACTTCGTTAAATACATCAATTCGATTGATTCATTTGTAAATAAAAAGGGTTATAAACTAACCGCCTGGAATGATAGTTTTCATAAACGGACCATCAACAGGTATCACAAAAACATTACCGTCTTCTACTGGAGTCAAAATGGCCAACAAAGTGATCCTGATGACAGAAAAGAACTAATCAGATTAAGAGCCACCCTTCCTCAATTGCTCCATCACGGTTTTAAGGTCATTAACTGTAACTTTTACTATCTATATGTAATTAACTTCCCTAAGATGTACACTGCACCATCTCGTTTTCATTGGAAGGAACTTCTACACAAATGGAATGAACGCGTCTGGGACGACAATAATACATCCGATATCTATAAAGGCAATCAAAAGATTGACTCCGCCCTATGTATCTGGAGTGAACCACATGAAAAATACAGTTCAGCTAAGATATACCAACTATCACATAAATATCTAAATGAGTTCTTGCAACATCAAGACTAATCTAAACGAAGAGTTATTAAGAGACTTCCCCGCAATCAAAGCTGCTCATATGGAACGAGCATGGGTGAACGAAGATTACACCACTATTCGTGAACGCCACCTCTTTGATATGCAAGAATTTCCACAACTATAAAAAAAGAAGCCATCCTAGCTTCTTTTTTTATTGGACATGTTCAACTAACTTAATCATCTTAGACTCTACCAATGAGTTTGGACTACTGCCCATTTCATCAGTTGGTACCGTCATTTCGTATTCTTGATAGTAATTGACCCACTCTTCATAAATCTGCTTGCCTTGTCCAAATCGTAATGGTGTTAGTTCAAACAATCCTTCTTTTTCATAGGCATATGTCACCAATTGTGAGCAGTAAAAACTGTCGCGTTGATTCAAAAAGAGATTGTTATAAGGTTTGCCAATCATTGCTTTCGCACGACCAATCACTTCGTCTCTATCGATATCATTAGTTACTCGATACAAGTCGATGCTTTGATCGTTTCGGTCATCTAAAAACTGACTCATCCTTTGTTTCACGACTCCTCGATTAGGAATCGCATGAATCACAAACTCTTCTCCATCATTAATGTAAACTAGCGCAACATGGGAATAGTTATGTTTAATAGATGTTGAATTAGCAATTAAGTTAGAAAATTCGTCTTTCTTTGGTTCGATTAGTAATAAATCCGCATTTTTCATAGTTAAATTCTTTCTTATTTTTAATATTTAAATGATAACATTATCGAGAATTTTATGATAACTGATATTGATAGAAGGAAGGGAAAAACGATTCGTAGAGACGTTGTTACAGGTGGGTTTCAACTCATCGGATCATTTATCAACCTATTCATATTTACATACATAGCATTACCACTAATTATTGGTGACAATACTAACCAACAGACTATTCTGTTGGGTGTATTAATCATCTTTATTAACCTATTCCAGGTTATCTTTACCTTCATTTCTGCCAGTAAGAAGAAACTGCTATCAGCATCGTTTATCATCTTATTGATTGAAATCTTTATAATCGGTCTAGGTAGTCACTTTCCGTTTAAAGAAACACTTATCATATCACTATCAACAATTGTGCTAGCAATTCAGATAATGATGTTCGACTAAAAAAGAGCCAGTACGGCTCTTTTTTTAATACATGCGGTTAAAGTAATCGACATAGTATTGATGATTCTTCAATCTAATCTTTGTCACGGAAGTGTTATCCGGTTCAATCACAGACATTGGATCATCTTGTTGTCTTAATGCTACCAACATGGCTGACTTCACAGTAAAACCGTGTGATACCAAGATGAACTTACCATCTGGATACTTCGCAGCGACTTCTTCCATGAACTCACTGACGCGTTGTTCGACGTGTTCAAAGGTTTCCCCATCGGATAGCGGTGCATAACTAGGTAGTACATCCTCTAGTTCTTCATCGAAGACTTCTGGATAGGTCTTCATCAATTCGGCATTGGATTGACCATCCCACTTACCATATGAAATTTCCAATAATCGTTCGTCTTTTTCGATTGATAGACCGACTCCAGCATTTAAATAATTAGCAGTATCTTGAGTTCTTTGAAGTGGACTTACATAGATTTTATCGGCAAAACTAATGTCAAAATGATCATGTAGATGCTGTGCTTGTTGCTTCCCTAAATCGGATAAGTAGGTGATTTCAGAGTTAATCGTCCCCTGCTTTAACCCCTGTTGATTGGCGAATGTTTTACCATGGCGAACAAAATAAAACTCAGTCAAAATAAAACTCTCCTTTCAATGAAACACGTATATTTTGATTTATTATAACATTTTTGTTTGCAAATTATTATATGTGTGTTAGAATTTGGTTAAATTAAAGGAGGAGGTAATTAAAATGTTAAGAAATACAAATATTAATAATTTAATTGTCTCTTCCTGGTCTACACATCCATTTATGTAGGCCTATTTATACGAAACTTGTGCCCTGCATAGATGGTTAACATTTTGTGGGGTCTAAAAGACAATACACTTGAACTAGTGGCCCCACAGAACTGTCTCTGTGGGGCTTTTTTATTTCGTTTAATCTATTTTTGGGAGTGAGAATTGTGACTGTATATAATTTTTCAGCTGGTCCAGCAGTAATGCCGAAACCAGTTATTGATCAGATTCAACGTGAGATGCCATCGTTTAACGATAGTGGCATGAGTATTTTGGAAATTTCACACCGCAGCACCCTGTTTGAAAATGTATTAAATGACGCTAAGCAAAACATCAAGGACCTAATGCATGTTCCTGATAACTACCATATTCTATTCTGCCAAGGTGGTGGGACTGGTCAGTTTGCTGCTGTCCCTTTGAACTTAGCTAACCACAGAGAAAAGATTGCCTTTCTAGATAGTGGCCATTGGAACAAGAAAGCCTATCAAGAAGCTGAACAACTGGGATACGGAATCGATGTCATCAAAGACGATGGACAACTTCCATATCCAAGCGATAACTTTGACGAGAATCTTTATGATTACTTGCATGTAACCATCAACAACACGATTGAAGGCTCTACATACCATCCCAATCATTTACCAAATGTCAAAGACATCCCATTAGTTGGTGATATGTCTTCCAACTTCATGGCTGAATCATATGATATAAACGACTTTGGTCTTATCTTTGCGGGGGCGCAAAAGAACTTGGCTCCAGCTGGCCTAACAATCGTTATCGTAAGAGATGACCTAATTGATCCAGCCAAACATATCCCAACCATTCTTAACTACGAAGCCTATGCCAAGAAGAACTCAATGTTTAACACTCCACCGGTCTTCCCTATCTACGCTGCCAAACTAACCACTCAATGGTTATTAGAAAACGGCGGAATTGCTGAAATGGAAAAACGCGATATTCAAAAGAGCAGCATGCTATATGACTATCTTGATCAATCAAGCCTATTCCATAACAACGTCAAAAAAGATGAACGCTCATACACCAACATCGTCTTCACTACCAATGACGATGACCTAGATGCACAATTCGTCGACTTCGCAGCCGAACACGACCTAATTAGTCTAAAGGGTCACAGAAGCATCGGTGGACTTCGTGCCAGTCTATACAACGCAATGCCTGTTGAAGGTGTTGAAAAATTAATTGATGTCCTAACTAAATTCGAACAAACTCGGGGGTAATAATTATGTATTACGTTAAAACTTTTAATGCCATTTCACAGGATGGTTTAGACAAATTCAGTGATAAATACCAGATTAACCAAAGCGATAATCCAGACGCATACCTAATCCGCTCAGCCAACATGTTAGATGCTGACTTCCCTGAAAACCTAAAGGTAATTGTCAGAGCCGGTGCTGGTTTTAATAACCTTCCAATCGATCGACTATCAGAACTAGGCATCGCCGCCTTCAACACTCCAGGAAGTAACGCCAATGCCGTAAAGGAAGTCGTCCTATCAATGATTATTGCTTCTGTTCGTCATCTATTCCCCGTAGCGAACTTCTCAGCTAACAACTTACATGCTGATATCTCAAAGATGAAGAAAATCGATCCACGTTTTAAAGGAACCGAAATCAGAGATAAAACCCTTGCCGTGATTGGTTTAGGTCACGTCGGTTCATTGGTGGCTAATGCCGCTAACGACCTAGGCATGGATGTTGTCGGATACGACCCTTACCTATCATCAGACGCTGCATGGCGCATCGAAAGTGATATCACTCGTGCCAACACCCTAGAAGATGCAATTAAGGATGCCGACATCGTCACCGTCCACGTTCCTAAGAATGACGAGACTACCGACCTCATCGATGGTGATTCAATCAATCAAATGAAGACTGGCGTAAGCATCCTAAACTATGCGCGTCTGGGCATCGTGAATAACCAGGCCGTCGTTGATGCTTTAGATGAAGGCAAAGTTGCCTCATACATTACCGACTTTGGTGATGACGTATTAATGAATCGCGAGGATGTCGTCATCACTCCACACATCGGTGGATCAACTGTCGAAGCTGAAGGAAACGGTGCTGTCAGAGGTGCTAAGATTATTCAACGTTACCTAGAAACCGGTAGCCTATCACAATCATTGAACCTACCAAACATGAACGTTTCAATGCACTCACCTTACCGCATTACCTTGATTCATAAGAACATTCCAAACATGGTTGGTCAAATCGCCACCAAAGCAGCCGACAACAACTTTAACATCAATCAAATGAGTAACGGTGCTAAGGGTGAAATGGCGTATACAATGGTCGATTTTTGTGACGAACCAACTGAGCAATTATTAAACGATTTAAAATCAATCAACGAAGTTATTCGAGTTCGCGTTATCAAACGCAAATAAAAAAGGAAGCCCCAGCGGGCTTCCTTTTTTGTTTATTTGTATTTAGTATCAGCTGATAGGATAACAATGTTTACTTGAACGGTAATGTCGGTTCTAATCACTCTTAAACCAATTCCGTAGTATCTTAATCCATCTGATTCATTGCCTAGTAGTTGGGCCTTGTGGCTATCACCTGAAGCGCCATCATCAGTAATCATTTCGTTAAAGTACCTAACGTAATCTGAGACGTTGTAGTAGTTCTTATCTAGAGTGGCATAACCATTTGATTCATAGATATCGTTTTGGTTCTTAACAATCTTCATTCTTTGACCATCTAAGATAGCAGCCTCTTGACGATGACGTTTGCCATCTCTGGTAGTGTAATGTGAAGCTTCCCCCATGGTTGGATCAACGTAGTTGGCACGTTCTTGCGCAACCTTGTCTAAGCCACGACTTGAAACCCATGAACCGTTATCAGTCTTTTTTCTTTGATTTTGGACAAAGTTAACAAACTTAGCTCTGATTCTAGATTTGATTTGACTATCAGATAGTTGAGTTAGTTGTCGACTATCTAAGTCGGAAGAATCATTGATACGTGGTGATAGTTCATATGTAGACTTGGTAGTCACCTTTCTTTTCACAACGTATAAATCAGATGATTTCATCCAACCTGATTTCTTACTACTCTTGCTTTGGACTAACTTATATGTAGTCTTCTTAACCTTAGCACTTTTCTTTTCGTATAGTGATTCTTTTCCGAAGTATTTTTTAGCGGATTTAGTTTTAATCTTTTTAATTTTTTGCGAGTCGTATAAGCTGGTATCTTTTTTCAAGCTAACCTGTGAATCTGATGCGTTAGACTCAGCTTTAGCGTGTTGCGTATTTGCCATCATTAAACCTGATGAAACGATTCCTGCAATCATCACTGTCTTCAAAATTTGCTTAAGTGATAAAATGATTATGCCCCTCTCTTAAATTCTTAATTTTTTCTTAAGATTACACTAAAGATTATATAATGTTTAATTAGTTTAAGAAAGGTGTAAATTGATAAATTTTTTCTAAAGAAAATCATTTATTTTTATACAAATGTTATAAAAATAACTACATTAATAACATTTTGATAATGATTACCATTATTTTTTATACATTTTTCTAACAAAAAGGTTTTAAATTTCTTGGTATTTTTGCACAAAAAAGACATCGCGCTTAGGCGATGTCTTTTAATTTATTAAATTCCACGTTGGTAAATCCAACCAATGAACTTACCTTCGTAATAACATTTGTAGTAATAAGTCTTCCAACCATCTTTAATTGCACGACCAGTAATGTGGACTGTCTTACCTGCGTATTCACTTGCTGTTCCCATTGTCTTGAAATCAGCAAAATGACTTTGTGTTACATGGTTGTAGAATCTGTAGTTACTATTTAGTTTAACTTTTTTGTGCATGTTAACTTTAGAATAACTAATGTGTGGACCTAATCCATTTTGGTTGATCCAACCTAATAACTTACCATTTTCGTATACACGGTAGTAAGTTCGACCATTTACGGTTGCCTTTAAATCTACCGTTACATTCTTACCATGGAATGTACGACCATAGTGAGTTCTGTGAAGTTCACTAAAGTAGTTGTTTCCAGGAACATGGTTGTAGAAGTTATACTTAACGGCTGTCTTCACAGTCAATGTCTTGTTTTCCTTAGTGTATGTCACATTAGATTTTGGCTTACTTGGCTTGTTATTGCTATTGTTATTGTTGCTGTTATTTGTAGCATCAATAAACCAAGAGCTATTCTTTTGTGTTAATACACTTGCATCAACGTATTGGTTCAATGCTGGAGAATAGAAGTGATCTGTGTATTGCCATAAAACATGTTCTCTTTGTGGTTCATTTGTTTGGTAAGCTGCTAACCAGTAACCATCATATGAACTAACGGCATCAGCGGCATGAGAAACCATGAAACTTTGGTATGAGTAGAAAAGAATCTTTCTATTACCAACTAGTGGTCTCAAGGCATCAACCCATGCTTTGGTAGCGGCATTAGTTCCACCTGATTTTACAGTTTGTTGTTCATAATCGTTAACATAGAATCTAGCTTCTGGAGCACGACTGTACAATGTCTTTGCTTCGCTAGCTGCATCTGAAGGACTGGTATATTGACTGAATGAATATACCCCGTATGGAACACCATACTTCTTCATTAAAGCAACGTTGTGGGCAAAGGTCTTATCATGGTAGGCACTACCGAATTGAACACGAAGAATTACGAAAGGAACTTCGTTCTTCAATGTCTTCACTTGATTATCGGTGAAGTTGCCTTGCCATTCAGATAAATCGTAAACGTTGTTAGATACGGCATTACTCTTTACTGAAGTAAATGAAATACATAGTACCCCGATTAACGCGACCCCAAAACTCATCAATAAATACTTTAGTTTATACATACTCTCATCCTTTAACAATTATGATTATCTCTATTGTACAATCTAAACATTGCAAGAATGCTATACACAAGTTACAATTTTTCCCAATTTCTTTACAAATTATTAAATATTTGGTTACAAATTGTAAAATTTTTAATCTTGACATTTTTAAAAACAACAAAAGGACGCCAAATTGGCGCCCTTTTTACTTAACATTTAAGATAATTTTACCGGTGTTTTGTTTCTCACGCATGAATGTTAAAGCCTGTTCCGACTGGGATAAATCAAACTCGTTGCTGACATGTAATTTGATCTTATCATCGGCTAACAGGTCATAGACATCATTACTGAAGTCACTGATTAGTTTGGCCTTGTATTCGTTACTTCTAGGTGACAATAATGTTCCAGTAATTGAGATTCTTTTACCAATAATATCCATGATATTAACGTCTTTAATCTCACTTCCACCAAGGTTACCAATTAGAATGATTTGGCCGTCCATTGCAACTGAATTGATGTTTTGTTGATAATAACTGGCACCGATGAAGTCCAAGATTAAGTCGGCACCATGCCCATCGGTAATTCTTTGCACCTCTTCTGCAAAGTCACTATTGCGATAATCAATTGCGTAATCGGCACCATAGTCTAAACAAATATCGGCCTTCTTGGTACTAGATGTTGTAATGACGGTAGCCTTGGTAAGTAGTTTAACCAATTGAATTGCGGCAGTTCCTACCCCACTGGCTCCCGCATGAATTAAGACAGTTTGATTATCTTGTAGGTTCCCAATCGTAAATAGTGTTTGATAGGCGGTTAGAAAGCTTTCAGGAATGGTGGCCGCTTTTTTGTAATCAATGTTGTCTGGAATTGGCATTAATCGTTCTGACGGAACAGCGATGTATTCAGCATATCCGCCGTCATCAATCAATCCCATTACGCGGGTTCCTTCATTATACTTTGTATCATTTCCGTTAACGACTTCCCCAGCCATTTCCAATCCTAATACAGTTTCTTCTGGTTTAACCTTTTGATCCGCCCATAACAAATCAACATGGTTAACGCCGACTGCATGGATTTTGACCAAAACATCCCCATCTTTTAGCTCTGGCATGGGCGCATCAACCAAGGAATTCAATTTTTTTGCGCTGGCAATATTAACCACTTTCATATATATAAACCTCACTCTTTTATTTTCATTTAAGATAGACAACGTGTCTAATCAGTGTATTTGCTAGTTTCTAAAAAAATATATTAGCTACTTTTAACCCAGTGATTAAATTAAGTTCATTTCGTTTAATATTACGCCTAATATATCTTATACTTTGTTACTAAACTTTTATTTAACGATATCCTCACATCGTGCTATTATCGACTTGAAGCTGATAACTTGATACACCTTTTCAATTCAGCTTGTTATCTTAACTTACAAACTAACTCTACATAAAAAGTGCGGCTCAATAACCGCACTTTTTTATTTTAGTGGACCATCAATAAATTGAGCGACTCCGTTTCCGAAGCTCCAGTCCTCATCGGTATTGGTAGTTAGGTTAATCATTAAGTCGGTCTTCTTGATGCCTAGCTTGTCCTCTAGTTGTTCAGCCAAGTCATGATAGAATTTCAACTTTTGTTCCTTAGTTCTTGGTCTGGTAGTAAGACTAAATACGACAACGTCGTTAGTACGATCAAAGCCTAGTCCGGTATCTAAGATGTTCATTTCAAAATCTTCATGTTGAGTTAAAATTTGGTATCTATCTCCATCTGGAGCACCGAAACAGTCTAGCATGACATGGTAGGAAATATCCATTAGTTGCTTTAAGTAATCGCGGTCGTGACCCTTGATTACGTCAATATTCATCTTTGGCATTTTGCGTTCCCCTTACATAAAATAAGTTGTTTAATGAAACCATTATCCAATATGTACATATCTAATGCAATCAATACGCTTTTTTGTCTTTGCCCTACTTTTATATTGTAATTAATGTCAAAATAGTGGTAATATTTAAATGTGAAAATAGTTAATATGATAGAACTATAAATACGGATGAGTAGTTGATGAATCTTATCAGCGAGTTAAGGATAGTGAGAGCTTAATAATACTTTCATCAATGAATAACACCTATTTGTTTTCGTTTTGAATCTTTAGTAGAAACGAACGCACATCAAAGCGTTATTTGATTGAGTGGCCTATTTATAGGCACTTTAGGTGGTACCGCGGAACTTTCGTCCTAATTTTGGGGCGGAAGTTTTTTATTTACCGCTATTTATAGTTTACGGAAAGGCGTGAATCACATGACACAACTAAGTGTTAAGGATCTATATACTAAAGATTTAGAAGACAACACAACAGTTTCTCTTGAAGGTTCAATTAAGACCATTCGTGGTTCAAAAAACATCAGTTTTATCGAATTAAACGATGGTTCTTGCTTCAAGAGTGCTCAAATTATCGTTAAAAAGAGTAACGAAAACTTTGAACAAATCAGTAAGCTTCCAATCGCTTCAACAATCACTGTTGAAGGTGCCTTTGTGAAGACTCCAGATGCTCCTCAACCTTTTGAAGTGCACGGAGAAAAAGTAGAACTAGTTGGTCGTTCAGACTCTGACTACCCTCTACAAAAGAAGAAGACTTCTTACGAATTCCTACGTACTATCGCTCACTTGCGTCCACGTACTAATACTTTCTACTCAGTATTTAGAATTCGTTCACTAGCTGCATTTGCAGTTCACGAATACCTACAACACAATGACTTCGTTTACGTTAACACCCCAATCATCACAAGTAGTGATACTGAAGGTGCAGGTGAAATGTTCAGAGTTACAACTATGGACATGGACAACCTTCCAAAAGATGACCAAGGTCACGTAGACAACTCAAAGGACTTCTTCAAGACTGAAACTAACCTAACTGTTAGTGGTCAACTTCCAGAAGAAGCATTCACTATGGCATTCAAGAATGTGTATACTTTCGGTCCTACTTTCAGAGCTGAAAACTCACACACTCCTCGTCATGCTTCTGAATTCTGGATGATTGAACCAGATATGGCATACACTCGCCTACCAGGTATGATGGATGTTGCTGAAGGTTTACTAAAATACGTTATCAACTACGTTTTAGATCATGCTAAGGATGAACTAGAATTCTTAGATAAAAACGTTAAACCAGGCCTAATTGAAAAACTACAAAAGACTGCTAGCGAAGACTTTGCCCGTGTTACTTACACTGACGCTGTTAAGTTACTTCAAGATGCAGATGTAGAATTCAAGGTTCCAGTTGAATGGGGAATTGATTTACAATCAGAACACGAAAGATACTTGTGTGAAGATGTCTACAAACGCCCTACTTTCTTAACTGATTACCCAAGAGATATCAAGGCATTCTACATGCGTGATAACGACGATGGTAAGACTGTTGCCGCTGCTGACTGTTTAGTACCAGGAATTGGTGAAATCGTTGGTGGTAGTGAACGTGAAGAACGTTACGATGTCTTAAACGACAAGATCAAAGAATTTGACTTAAACCCAGAAGAATACGACTGGTACGAAGACCTACGTAAGTACGGTGAAATCAAGCATTCCGGTTTCGGTATTGGTTTCGAACGTTTAGTTATGTACGTTACTGGTATGGAAAACATCAGAGATGTTATCCCATTCCCACGTGAACCAGGTAGCGCTAAATTCTAATAAGTTTTAAAAAGAGCATTCGTTTAGAATGCTCTTTTATTAAAGGAGATTTTACAATGAAAAAAGTTGGTATCATCATTGGTAGTAGTCGTCCAAGTAGAATCAGTCCGGAAATCGCAGATTGGTTAAACCAACAACTATCTTCAGATCAGTTTGAAACAGAAATCATTGATTTAGCCAAAGTTAACCTTCCCTTCTTAGATGAAGAAGAAGTTCCAGCCAAGCAGGAATACAAACAAGAACACAGTATTGAATGGAGTAACAAGATCAAATCATTGGATGCGGTCGTATTATTATTCCCTCAATACAACTGGAGTTTTCCAGCCGTCTTAAAGAATGCGGTTGATTGTTTAGCTTCCGAATGGAAAAACAAGATTGTGGCGTTAGCATCATATGGAAGCCACGGTGGTCTTCAAGCACAAATGTCATTTAACATGATTGCAGTCGGATTAAAGATGCAACCTACCAGCGTCAATCCACTATTAACCATTAACGATGAAATGTTTGATGAAGACAACCACTTCAAAAACATTAACAATGCCTTCTCTTCTCAAGCATACAAGGTTGAACTACTAAAGGAAGAACTTAACCATCTTCTATAGACAAAAAAGACAAGCTGACCTGAACCCCTAAAATTGGAAGATGGTTATGCTATTTTCTGGGAGGAATTGATCCGGTATTCAACCGGTGACATTCCTCCCAGTTTTTGTTTTATACGATAATTGTTGTAATAAGATATATA
>NZ_JBMHFD010000015.1:0-21925 GCF_049166695.1 Apilactobacillus intestinapis | reverse complement strand
AATATATATCTTATTACAACAATTATCGTATAAAACAAAAACTGGGAGGAATGTCACCGGTTGAATACCGGATCAATTCCTCCCAGAAAATAGCATAACCATCTTCCAATTTTAGGGGTTCAGGTCATAGTCTTTTTTAATTACATATACTTTTTAATAAGTTCTTCAAAGTTACTATTCTTACGTGGGTAAGCAATTTTCTTAAGGTTGAGTAAATCAAAGTCAGTAACGTTATGTGAAATGGAGTTAAAGCCCCATGAACCAGTTCCTAGAGTTAGTGAAGGTTCCAATCCGTTAACGATGCTACCAACACCACCTAGACAGCAAGGAGTATTGACTAGGATACGGCAGGCCTTCATCTTAATACCGAATTGGGTAATCACGTCAGAATCAGTTGATCTAATTCCGGCAGTGTGACCTAATCCACCATAGTTTAGGATTGATTCTAGAGTTTCGTATGCATGGTCTGAATCAGCTACCTTGTATACTGATACAACTGGTGAAAGCTTTTCACCTGAAAGTAAGTGGTCAAGACCAACTTCAGTTAGTTCTGCGGCCAATACCTTGGTACCTTCTGGCACTTCAATTCCGGCCATGTCAGCAATTTGCTTAGCTGAACGACCAGCGATTGGTCCGTTAACACCACCAGTTTCAGGGTTAAACATAGTTTGTGCTAACTTATCTTGATCTGATTCAGCGATGAAGTATACACCAGCGTCACTTAGGCGTTTCTTCATGTCATCATAGATGGCTGAATCGATTACCAGACTGTTTTCAGTGGCACAAATCATACCATTATCAAAGGTCTTTGATAATACGATGTCTTTAACTGCTGCATCTAAATCTGCGGACTTTTCAACATATAATGGTGCGTTACCAGGACCCACACCTAATGCGGGTTTACCACTTGAGTAAGCGGCTTTGACCATGGCAGGTCCACCAGTCGCTAAAATCGTTGCAACACCAGGGTGATGAATCAAAGCATTGGTTGCATCAATGCTTGGTTCACTAATCCATTGAATTGAATTCATTGGTGCCCCTGCTTTAACGGCTGCATCTAATACAATTTCAGCTGCTTTTATTGAGGACTTCAAAGCTTGTGGATGGAAACTAAATACGATTGGGTTTCTAGTCTTCATCGCAATGATTGCCTTAAATAAAGTAGTTGAAGTTGGGTTGGTAACTGGAGTAACACCAGCTAATACCCCTAATGGTTCTGCAATTGTAACTGTTTTAGCTTCATCGTCTTCATCGATAATTCCAACAGTCTTATGATTCTTAATGAAGTTACCAATTTGACCACTGGCAAAAATGTTCTTCATTGTCTTGTCGTGAGTATTTCCACGACCAGTTTCTTCATGAGCCAATTTTGCCAATTCCGCACTGTTATCTAAACCAGCTTGGACCATTGCATCTACAATTGAGTCTACCTGTGATTGATCTAAACCTTCTAATTCAGTTAATGCAGTATGTGCATTACTTACTAAATTGTTAATCATTTCATCAACTTGAACCATCAAAAACGCCCTCCTTTAATTTAGATACTACTAACGTTTTCAATTTGATTGTATCAGTGTCAATAAAGGGTTTCAACCCATTGATCACCAGAAAATAATTAATTTTCACTATGTTTTTTTGAAGAAAATATCCATTTTTAATTAAAAAATAGGTAAACTTTGTTCACCTAATCACAAGTCAAAAGTGCTATATTTAGGCCTTTTGATTTCCGCAAATTCAGTAATGATAAACATACTCGATGTCTAGTTTTCACCGGCGAAAATTAAATTTTAATTTGAATATCATTATGATATTATTAGGCTTATCAAAACAGAGGAGATGAGCTTATCTTAAAGATTGAAAATATTTCCAAATCATTTTCAAAAGTCCAAGCTTTAAACAACGTTTCATTCGAAGCTAAAGACGGCCAAATTCTTGGCCTAATCGGACAAAACGGTGCTGGTAAATCAACAACCTTTCACAGCATTCTTCGTTTTATCGAATTTGATGGAAAAATTACATTAAACAATCACGAAATCACCGTTAAGGACTTCAACGAAGTGGGATATCTTCCAGAAGAACGTAGTCTATTCGAAGACCTAACAATTGAAAGTCAAATTACATACTTTGCGGAACTAAAGGGCCGCGACAAAAAATGGGTCAAGGAACGCATTGACTCATGGTTAAAACGCTTCGAAGTTAAGGGAGAAGCAAAGGACAAAATTAAATCATTATCTAAGGGTAACCAACAAAAGGTCCAACTAATCTGTACCCTAATTCATGAACCAAAGTTGGTAATTCTAGATGAACCATTTAGTGGTTTGGACCCTGTTAACGCCGATCTTTTAAAGAAAGAAATCATCAGAACTAAGGAAAATGGTGCTGCCATCATCTTCTCAAGTCATGACATGAACAACGTTGAAGAACTTTGTGATCACGTCGTCATGCTTAGAAACGGTAATGTTGTTTTAAACGGTGGCGTTGATGAAATCAGAAACCAATTCGGCAAGAAATACATCTTTGTGACAACTGACATGTCCGTAAACGAACTAGCTGCACTTGATGGTGTCAGCGAAGTGGTTGCACGTGGTCATAGCCGTTACAAGATTACCCTTACTGATGAAGAATACGGTAAGGCCCTCTTCAACGCCGTGAGTCGTGGCGAATACATCGAAGAATTCAGCCAACAACCACCTACATTAGATGAAATCTTTAGAGAGAAGGCGGTGGCAAAACATGCATAAGTTCAATATTGTCTTCATGAGAAACTACCTACTACACTTAAAATCAAAGAGTTTCATCGCTTTGCTAGTCACACCAATCGTTTCAGTCTTAATTAGTGCTGGAATTGGTGGACTAGTTGCCAGTTCAACCAACAACTTTGACGACTACCAAGTCGCCGTTGTCGGGGATTCAAGCGTTAAAAGCGAACTAGTATCCAAGGATAAAGATTCCATTGATACCAGCATCAAGTCCGAAAGTACTGCCAAAAAGGAACTTAAGAAGGACAACATTGATGGTTACATCAAGGTTTCCAAGGAAAACAACCAATACAAAATTAACTTTTTTGGAAGTAGCTCCTTAGATAGCGACGTTAAGACTGATTTATTAGCAATTGTGAACCAAAAACAAGCTGCCATTAACGTTAAAACCAGTAATGTGACTAGCGAACAATACAAGCAATTGTCTGTAAAACCAGAGTTTAAGTCATCAATCACTGATAAGGAAAAGAAACAAAAATCTGATCAAACATCCAATGCTAATACAGCATCAATCTATGTATTAATCTTTATTTCCTACTTCTTTACCTTAATTTATGCTTCCATCATGTCCACCACTATCGCCAAGGAAAAAGGCACCAAGATTTCAGAAGTTATCTTCAGTAGTGTCTCACCTAGCACATACTTTAGTGGTAAGGTTGGTGCCGTGATTGCCTTGATGGCAACACAAATGGTAATTTACAGTGGAGCCGGCGTGATTGCATACTTCGTATTGAATATGTATCCATTCTTTAACTCACTATTTACATCCCAACACATATTGATTAGTACGTTTATCGGTAATATCTTTAGTATTAACCTACTATTCATCTTAGTTGGCTTCGTAATCTCAATCGTGCTTGCAGCGATTTGTGGTTCTCTTTCAGCCAACGTTGAAGGAGCCGCCAAGTCATCTCAACCACTTGTATTCTTGATTTTATTTATCTTCGTGCTTTCATTCAATTTTGTTAATGATGGTTTTTCTGATTCAATCTTTTCACAAGTTGGATCATACATTCCACTATTCTCATCATTCTTGATGCCAATTAGATTGATTAATCATGCTGCAAACTTATTTGAAGGAATCATTTCACTATTGATTGCGATTGCCTTCATCGCCTTTGTAACTTACAAGTTCTCAAATGTTTACAAACTATTCATGCTAAACAGTGAAGAAGGTAGCTTCTTCAAACGCATTAAATCAGCTTTAAACAATAAATAAGCAAATAAAAATAACCCTGAACGATTATGTTCAGGGTTATTTTTTTACTTAATTTTGACTGGTTTATTAATTGATAGTAGATAAATAAATTTATCAGTAACCGGTTTATGCAAGATGTTTTCCAACGCCTTAGCATATAGGTTAATTTGACCCTTGTACTTCTTAACGGCCTTATCAATACTTCTATCACTATCATTTGAAACGTAGTCGGTCTTGTAATCAAACAAGATGACTTCATCGTCTAACTCGATATAACCATCAATAATCCCGTGAATTAGGATTTTTTCTGGTGAATCGGCATTAAAGCCAGGGAATACTAGGTTTGCATCCATTAGCATCGAGAATGGTGCTTCACGATGAATTCGTTCTGGATGAGCCAGCATTTGTAGTCCTAATTCACTGTCAAACACATTGATAACTTCTTGGGTTTGAATTAAGTCAGCGATTTCTGGGGTAACGATTTTATCGGCAACTAAACGTTGTAGCATCCCTACCACGTCTCCTACTTCTGGCTTGTGGTCCAATGGCACCTCTTGTAGCAACAAGTGGGTAGCAGTACCGACTTCAGCAGGACTTGGTTTGACAACCGATTGCATGAACTTAGGAACCGTGAAGTTAGAGCTGACGTACATGTTCTTTTGCTTATTGTTTTCTTGCCAATGTTCATCATAGTTACCCAATTGAATGCTATCTGGATCTTCAAATAGTCGTTTAATTTCGGAAACTGATTGATAAGCAGTGGTATGGGTCGCAACTTGATTTTGATAAGTGAAGTCCAAGACTTGGTCAACATCATCAACATTGATATCCTTTGGCACCATCTTCTTGGCACTTTCAACAATGTGATTTAACCACTTGGCACTAACCGCACTGTCGCCTGATGGGCTGTGTTGAGCTAGGTCGTTTGCATTCACGAATTCAACATCAAAGTTAGTCTGATCATCATCTAAACCTTTATAGGTAACGTCGTCACCGAACTTGTTTCTAAAGTTAGGATGACGGACCAATGCAGGTCCAATCCAGTCTAGGTAACTCTTGGCACCACTTCTTAAAGCGGCATCGACTAGTAAGGTGTCACCACTGGCAGCCTTGTTCCAGGCATCGATGACCTTAGTTCTGTCGTTTTCATTCTTGCTGGCACCAACGATGAATAATTGTTGCTCAGCACGGGTTAACGCAACGTATAGTTTACGCATTTCTTCGGCCAATAAGCCTTGGTTTTCGATTGCACCAACCACTTGGCGTTGCAATGAATCTTGTTTGATTCTAGTTTCAGGGTCGGTGTAGGTAATTCCTAGTCCTAGATGATCATTTAGGATATAGGCCTTATTGCTGTCTTGTCTATTGAAACCATGTGAGGCATCCATTAGGAAGACGACAGGGAATTCTAGTCCCTTACTACCGTGAATGGTCATTACTGATACTGCGTCTTGGTTGTCATCAGCATTGGCCTCATCCAAGTCTTCGTTTCTTTCTTGCATGCGACGCACAAATCGAACGAATTGGAATAATCCCTTAAAACTAGTTTGTTCGTAGTCATATGCACGTTCGTATAGGGCATGTAAGTTAGCTTGGCGTTGTCTTCCGGCAGGCATCCCTCCAACGTAATCCAGGAATCCGGTGGTTTCATAGATGTCCCAGATTAAATCAACAATCGCATGTTGTTGGGCAACATCTCTGAAGTGTTTTAATTGTTCGACAAATATCTTCACGCGTGAGAATACTTGGTCACCAAATTCGGAGTGATCCATGTTTTCGTAATTGTCGTAGAAATTAATTACGGCATTGAAGTAATCACCGGTCTTTTGGTTAATTCTCAAGTATGCCAATTGGTTTTCATTTAAACCAACCATTGGCGAACGCAATACCGCCACCAACGGAATGTCTTGGTATGGATTATAGATGATTGATAGCATCGACATCATAATTTGAATTTCGGTGGTCTTGAAGTAACTTTGCGCCCCGTTGATTAGGACTGGAATGTTGTATGAACCAAAGATATCGGAAATGATGAGGTTGTTATTTCTAGTCGAAGAAATAATTGAGATATCAGAGTATTGAATTGGACGCATCACTTGTTTGTCACGGTCAAACACTGGTAACTGTTTTTCAACCATTTCGTTAATCTTTTGGGCAACCATTTCGACTTGGCCATGCGCACTGTCTTGGACTTGAAATTGGTCGTCGATTGGTTCTTCTTCGTCGTCCTTACTTTCGTAAATCATCACATCAACGTTAGATTGCAATTCATCTGGATAGTATTTCGCACCGGCCTTTAGTTTGGCATCCCCGGTGTAGTCAATTTCACCAACTCGTTTGTCCATTGTTTGGGTGAAAACTAAGTTGATGAAGTCATCGATGTTTTCTGCGGAACGGAAGTTATCGGGTAAGACAATGGTGTGGCCATCTTCGCTATCCATGCGTTCGATAAACATAGAAGGATCGGCTAAACGGAAACGGTAGATGGATTGTTTAACGTCTCCCACCATGAACATATTGCTGTGTTCTGGGTTCGCCAATGTTGATAAAATCGCGTCTTGTAGACGATTATTATCTTGGTATTCATCGACCATGATTTCATTATATTGATTTTGGAGGTTAACTCTGACAGCCTTAGATTCGCCGTCTGAGCCAGATAGAATATCGTAGGCATAATGTTCCACATCAATGAATTCTAGACAGTGACGCTTCAATTTAGCCTTTTGATAGCTATCGGTGAATGCTAGGACAACTTGTATCAATTTCTCGATTAATTGCTTGGAAGCCTTCATTACTGAAAGGTTTTCTTCTTCATTTAATGCAAAGTATTTATCAGGTAGTTTTTGAACCGCCTTCTTGGCGTTGTCACGAATGTCTTTGATACGGTCATGAAGTCCCTTGGCGATGTCGTCATAGTCCTTGGTAACACGTGGGAAAGCCTTGAACTTGATATCTTCAAAGGCTTGCTTAATGTCGTTCCAATCGGAATCAGGCAACATGTCATATAGGCCATTAATATTATCGATATCGACTTGAACGGCAGCCGCTTCTTTTTCCATCAAGTTTTCGTCAGCAATGCGTTTAGCTGATTCAAAAGATAGACGTTGTTGGGTCAAATCATTTTGAATGAATGGTAATAGATTGTTTTGGTAAAAGTCTGAATGAACCAGGTCATCCCCATCGATGTCGTAAATCTTGGTGGTATTCTTCAGCCATTCAATTGGGTCACGATTTACGTTAGCGTAATCATAAATTCTAAATACTAAGTCGGTTAAACCATCATCGGAACGGTCATTGGAGAAGTTTTCGGTCAATTGAGCAAATAGCCCGTCACCATCATTGGCATATAGGTCCTCACGAACTGAATCCCAGACCTGTTCCTTTAGCATTTGGCTTTCGGTTTGGTCCGCCAACAGTCTAAAGTTAGGGTCCAAATCAATAATGTAGTAGTAACTTTGGACGATTTTTTGACAGAATGAGTCCATTGTTGAAATATCAGCGACTGGTAAGCGACGTAATTGACGCACTAAAAATGCCTTAACGTCGGAGTCAGTGGCTTTTTTCAATTCTTGTTGAAGTGCCTTTTGAATACGGTCACGCATTTCCTTGGCAGCGGCCTTGGTAAAGGTAACGATTAGCATTTCATCAATGTTGACGCGGTCGTGTAACAACTTGTTGATAACCCGATCAACTAAGACACGGGTCTTACCAGAACCGGCTGAGGCTGAAACGAGGACGTTTTCATCAAAATGTCCGGTAACGGCTTCTTTTTGTGGCTTTGTGTATTCCATTATTGATTGTCCCCCCTTAGCATTTTCAAGACGTCTTCTAACGAGTAGTTAGGTACGTCTCTGTAGTTATTTTCATTCAATAGCGGATCGAACTGCATGATTGAACGATAAGGTGTAAATTGCATTGCGTCTTGGTTTTGACCAAAGCGCGCTGGTTTCAAATCGATGTTTCCAGTAAAGATTTCCAATCCGGCCTTCTTGATTAGGTCCTCGTTGTGAGATAGCAATAGGTCTAAGTCTTCGGGTTGCACGATTGGACTGGACTTGTAGAAACTACCATCTTTTTTCTTTCTCAGTGGATAAACGTTGGATGAACCGTACTTGTCATCTTCGATGGTCTTATCAATCTTATCCAATAGTTCACCGTCGTTAACTAGAATTCCTTGGTATTTTTGTTTGCTTAATACCGCTTCTTCAAATGATTTCTTCAAGTCATCCTTGGTGTACTTAGGATTGTAGATGTGCATGTAAACAGCACCGGCCAAAGCGGCCTTTTCTTCTTCATCAATGATGCCTAGGTTGTGCGCTAACACATCGATGTAGGTCATCATTTGCATGGAAGTTCCGTCGTATACACGGGAGAAGTCCAACTTACGTTCACTGGACTTGTAGTCGACAATTCCTAGGTAATTCTTGCCGTCGACGTTCATTGAATCGATTCTATCGATTCGACCACGGACGTTAACTAACTTCGCGGTGGTTAATTCGTTGCTCTTAGGCAATTCAAAACTAAGTGGTTTTAAGTCATCCTTGTGACCAACTTGACCGAATGAAATTTCGGTCTTTTTAGCACGCATTGGTGTGTACTTGCTTTGTTTTTGAATGGTTTCGATTGTGTGTTTAACGGTCTTAATCAATTGGTTCTTGATGTAATTCATTCGACTAGAACTACTCAAGATGGTGTATTGGAAGTCGTTTGGATCTTCTAACATCTTGGCCACAACGGTATCAACCAATTCGTTGATTGCTTGTTTGTCCAAGTTTTCCAAATCGATATGTTCTGAGTTCACAATGCGCATCAAGTGGTCCATTGATTCGTGGTAGAACTGACCGGTACTTGCTGGTGATAGGTCAAAGACATCACGTTCTTTTAGTTTCAAACCATAGCGCAAGAAGTATTCGTATGGGTTGCTGTAGAATTGTTCCAACTTAGAGATGGAAGTATTGATTTTATCCCCGTATAAACCGGTAACGATTTCTGGCAACAATTGTGTTGGTGTGTTGTTGTAGTCTAAACCACCCAATAGTTTGTTGGTTAAGTCACGGTAGTTTAGGTTTTGATCTAGTTTGTTATATACATATTGCCATGCTGGGGCCAAATTAGAATTATTTAGTTTGGCGTCTTGGCTGGCTTGAACCAGGTGACGAAGCGTTGAACGATAAGTTCCGACATATTCGTAGATATCCTTGGCATCAGCGGTTGGATGACTGGAAATGTGTTGGATATCAATGCCGAAGTGTTCCGCAATTCTGGAAACGTATGGTGAAATGGCGACTGAAGATTCGTCACTATCGCCTAGACTGTAGGAAAAGATTAGCTTTTCACTACCTGATAGGAATGCTAGATAGTTTAGGAATGGATCGTTGGCCATTTGGTTTTCAGATGTTTCACGCAAGTACTGGTCATCGTCAAAGAAGTCACGCAAATCATCACGGTCTGCGTCACTAAATAGTGCTTCGTTGGTAATCTTATCTGGCATCACTTCGTCGGTAGCACCCATCATGAAGACGACTTTACGGTTGTTCATTTGAACGATTCCACTTTCAGAAATGGCAACTTGATCCAATGTGGAAGGAATTTGTGAGTAGTTGGCACCTGAGAATCCACTTTGAAGAAGACTCAAAAAGTCGTCGGCAACAAATTCACGGTTTCCCAAGATTGAAACGTAGTCATCCAAGAGATTACAGAATGTTTGCCATACCTGTTCTGGTTGCGCCGCATCCAATAGATTGTCCTTTAAGATGGAGTCGTTACGCCATTGCTTTAGTCTTCTAACCACTCCCATGTCCACTAGGAATTGGAATAATGTGGCAGCGGCCTCTTGGCCAGTCTTGGCGTTTCGCATCTTCTTGAAGAATGGTGGGAAGTTATCGCCAATAAAGTGTCTAATCACGTTAATCTTTCCGGAAATGTTACGCATTCTATCTGCTTGAACACCAAAATCACTGTCCGATAGCCATGCGTATTGCCAGTCTTCCTTTTGAGTCCAGCGAGAGCCTTCATAACCATTCTTTAGTACCAAGTTTTCGGTTAAGGCAACGTATTGACGGTAATCGTCACCTTCAATAAAGTTTCCATTGCCATCACCTGGGACCATTAATTCGGTCTTTAATAAACGCATGACGTCTTGGTATTGGTACTTACGAGAGCCATTTTCTAGGCTAAAAAGTGCATCAATTAATTCCACCAATGGATGGTCTTCCATTGACTTGGTAACGTCGTTAAACGCAGGAATATCGAGTAGTTTAAATACTGGTTTGATAACGTTTTGGTACTTGTCCAAGTGACGAGTCAAGATTAAGAAATCGGAGTACTTGTAGCCACCATGAGCGATCATTTGGCGAATCTTGACTGCAATATTTTCCACTTCGGCAAATGGACTGTCGGCACGGTAGACCTGAATGCTATCAGGATTGCTTAGTTCACTCTTGTCGATATCGCCCAGTCCGGTGGATTGTGCCCAGTACGTATCTAGTTTATGTAAATCATCTGACACGCGAAGATTCTTGGCCATTTTATCGACCAACACGGGAACGTTATTGGCACGGGCAATGTTGTAAAAACGGTTGTACCACTTAGCTGATTGGAAGAATAGGTTTGGGCCTTGTGGTAGTTCGTCGGGGTACTTGCGGTCCAAGTTCAAACCAATGGTTACACCGGCAGAACGCTTGATTAGTAATTCGACTAGCTTGGCTTCTTGGGCGGTAAATTGGTTAAAGCCATTGAAGTAGAAATGACTGCGGGATAAGTCTAGTTCATCATTTTCGATAAAACGACAGAAAAGGTTTAAAACGTCTGATTTATATAGGTAGATTCCTTGAGTTTGTTCCTCAAAAGCGCGGTAAATGATGATGAAATCATGCATTTTATCGCGTAATCCAGCGTTTAGTTTGTCATTGTTTTCAACGATTTTTTCAAGGTTGTCGGCAGAAATTTGGCCGGCTTGCATTTCACTGATTTGTTGAGCTAATTTTTGAATAAAGCCAGGTTGACCGGTTTCACCCCTAAAGACGGTCAATTCATCCTGGTGGTCGATTAAAATTTGGTAAATTAGCATGCTAATACCGGAGTCGCTTAGTCTTGTCTTTTGGTATTCCTGGTTATTCTTCATGTAATACCAGACAAGTCGGGTAATGGAGAAAGTCTGGAACTTACTTTCGGCATAGATTGGTTCGTTATCGGTGTTTAAGTCCTTTAAAGCTTGCACTTCGGATTCGAACTTAATGTGGTTAGGCACTAGATAGAAAAATTCATCATCAGGGTGATTGTTGATTGATTCTTTTAGTGAATCAACGATGACTTCTTCATGATCATAGCTGGCGGTTCCCAAAATAAATTGTAAAGACATTTCATTACCCCTTTTTCATGAATTAATAGTCTAATTATATAATACGTGAAAACATGTGTCAGACTTTTCAAACATTTAATTATTCTCCAAAATATGATTAAGTCGGCGTTTATGCAAACGATAATTTTTTAATCGAAAAAAGTTTGGATTTTTCGAGTCATAATCTTTGGTGCAGTTATTTGGTTGTGGTATATTAAATCGTACACAAAATATTAATACAAAACGTATGGATATTTTGGACAATAAAAAACAATTAAGATGTAATATAGGATCGATTTTTTATTTATTGGGATAAAGCTCTGACTTGGGTTTTAAAAATCGTCTACCGCCTTGAACATCTAAGGAAAGAGGTACTGTTATGTTCAGACATACTCGTAAACTACAATACAACGCTAAGCCAGATCGTCCAGATCCAATTATGGCTCGTCGTCTACAAGAAGCCCTAGGTGGTCAATGGGGTGAAACTACTGGTATGATGTCATACCTATCACAAGGTTGGTCATCAACTGGTGACGAAAAGTACAAAGACTTACTATTAGACACTGGTACTGAAGAAATTGGTCACGTTGAAATGATCTCAACTATGATTGGTTACCTATTAGAAGGTGCACCAACTACTATGACTACTGAAGAAATGAAGAATGACCCAGCTAAGGCTGCCCTACTTTCAGGTATGGACCCAGAACATGCATTAGTTCATGGTCTAAACGCTGGTCTAAACAACCCTAACGGTGCTGCATGGAACGCTGGTTACGTTACTTCATCAGGTAACCTAGTTGCTGACATGCGTTTCAACGTTGTTCGTGAATCACAAGCTCGTCTACAAGTTAGCCGTCTATACGACATGACTGATGACGAAGGTGTTCGTGACATGTTGAAGTTCCTATTAGCTCGTGAAACTCAACACCAACTACAATTCATGAAGGCTCAAGAAGAACTAGAAGAAAAATATGGTGTTATCGTTCCTGGTAACATGCATGATATCGAACACAGCGAATACGCTCACGTTCTAATGAACTTCTCTGATGGTGACGGCTCACGTGCATTCGAAGGCCAAGTTGCTAAAGACGGTCAAAAGTTCACTTTCCAAGAAAACCCAGAAGCTATGGGTGGTATTCCAGAAGTTAAACCAGCTGACCCTCGTTTACACAACGACCAAGGCTAATTTCTGTCTTTTATCCTACAATTTTCGAAATACGACAATTAAACTTATTAATCCAAACAAAAACTCCAACTTCGGTTGGAGTTTTTTTATATTTTCTTAACTTGTTATTTTTTCATAATAGAATTAGAATTAGATTAATAAAAATTTATAGGAGTGTTTGTCGTGCAATTTATTTTCGCTTTACTTCATGGAATCGCCGAAATGATTTCTAACTCAATTGCTTTTCACTTAACCCTATTACATATCGAACCTTCAAACATCTTTTTGAAGCTTCCCCACATTATTCAATCAATTGTTAACTTTATTAGATAGATCAAAAAGACACTCCTGTTTAGGAGTGTCTTTTGTTTATTTGCTTAAATCTTTATCATTAAAAATTTTAGTGATTTTAGTTCCGCTACTATCGACTTTTCCGTCAATACCGATTGCTAAAGATTTGTTTCTATATGTAACAACGTAGTATAAAACGTGACCAGAGCCTTGATTATCGGTAAATTCCGGATGTTCTTTACGGTGTTTCTGAATGAACTTAATAACTTCTGGTTCCTTACAATATTTCTTCAAACTTTTATCGTTTTGAACGATACCGTAATATTCATTTTCCACACTGAAATCAGATTGCTTATAAATGTGAAAGGCAAGAACTGCCACTACCAAGACACCAATTGCTGCCGCAATTACGAGGAATGCTTTTTTCATCTTATATAACCTCTCTCTAATCCAAAATTAATGTTAGCCTTAACCGTATCACTTTCACACATCAATGTAAATAACGTCAACATGGAGTGTCTTTTGTTTAATATCCAATTCGTTGTGGTAATATTAGGCACAATATAAACATAAATTAGGAGGAATGCCCATGCCATCAAATAATGAAGCTGAACAGTTAAAGAAAATCATGAACGATACTTTAGACATATCAAAATACATATTAGCCAGCAAAGACGATGACGAAATCCTTACCCATATTGCCAAATTAATAAATTGTGACGCATATATTATGGATATTTTCGGTCGCCTTCGTTCATACAGTGAAAACGCAAAGATGGATGCATCCCTCTTCGAATCCGTAACTCATGATTTAAAACTCATCGAATTAACCGAACCGGTCACCATTTTAGACAAGTACAGCATCTATCCACTAAAGACAATGGACAAGTTGACCCGCAGATTTGTGGTATTTTCGATGAAGATGCCAGAAGATTTAAGTTCTCAATTATTGATTGAAAACATGGTCAACCTCCTAAGTCTAGAAAGCATGCAGGTCAGCATTAATTTGAACCAAGTTAGACAACGTCGCAACGAATTGTTCGACACCATCTTGGCGCAAAATCTACCTGAAAATGCCTTCGAAGATACTTTGAAACTAAACGGACTAGATTCCAATTCAATGTATAAGGCGTTTGAAATCGACGAAATTAATTCCGTCGATACCGGACACCACCAAGAAGATATGCACCGTGTTAACGACTATATCTACTGGTACTTTGAAAAACTACAAATTCCAATCATCTTGATTTCATGGCATTTCAAGCCATTCATTTTGGTCGAAACTAAAAAGAGTTTACTGCCACTATTGAACGAACTCAGCAAGTTTATTCACGAAAACTTTGTTGGATCAAAAACGCAAATCGGATACACCGATGATGCAAAGCCACTGATTCAATTCAAGAAGTTACTTCGTGAGGCCGATGAAGCCTTGGATGTCGCTAAACGTGAAAACATATTGAAGCCAAATAAATTCATCCCGCAACAGGTTGAAGATATCTTGAGCCTAGTACCAAAGAAAGAAGCCGACATGTTTGTCGACGCCATCCTCGGTCCTGTTTTAAACCTAAAGGATGACGAAAAAGATGAACTAATCGAATTACTTTCCTACTACTATGCTGATAATCAATCGATTTCAATGGCGGCCAACGATCTATTTATTCATAGAAATACCGCCGTTTATCGATTAAAGAAGCTAGAAAAACTACTTAACATGAGCCTAAACGATGTTTCAGATAGTGAACAACTCAGAATGGCTACCAAATTATACTTAATTCACCACTAAATAAAGGGGCTAATTTATTTGATTGATAGCAATATAAAGAAACATATTGATAATAATGATATTTTAGAGATATACTCCAAATCAAGAGATAACTTTGAGTTTGAAGATTTTATTCTGGGGATTATTGTGTCAGAAAAAGATAATTATCTATTGGTTGAAACAATAGATGATTCCGGACTCTTAGATTCATATACATTATTACTAAAAAACGATATTTCTAAAATATCTTCAAACACCAACTATACAAACGTATTTACCCATTACGTCAACAGCAATAAAAAGAATGATATATACGATCCTTTTGAGTTGAAAAAAGAAATGAGCAGTATGCGTAATAAAAAACTGGATGATATTATTCATACTTTCTTGAGTAAAAGAAAAGTTATATCACTTTGTACAAATGTTGATGAAAATTTTCATAAAGGTAATATAATCGCATATGACAAGAATCACATCGTTTTAGATGAAGAAAGGTATCAACAAACTTTTGAAAGTGAAATAACGGAGAAAAATAATTTAATAAAATTAGATACTATAACTGCCTTTGACTTGATAAGTAAGGAAAATAAACTATACGAAGAATATTTAAATAACCAATAAAAAAGAGCTAGCTATATTTAGCTAGCTCCCTTTTATTTAGGCGTATGCTTTTGAGCTTCTTTCCTTTAGATATAGAGCTCCGCAGAAAACGATTGACCAGATAATTGCACCAATTGCTCCAACGACGTCACCTGGGATAAAGAATAGACTCGCGAAGATGACGAAGAAGAATAGGATTGTCAAAGGACTGGTAATTGCGTATGCAGGCATCTTGAAACCATCGCTTAGGAAGTCGTTTGATGCGCGGTACTTTCTGTGAGCAACCATTGTTAGTAGGTAAACAATGATGTACATGTCACTTGATGATCCAGCCACGATTGTAAATACAGAGCTAACGCTGTTACTTACACTCATGATTGGAGTAATGAAGATTAGAGCAGCCGAGATTAGAATTGCGGCACTTGGGATTCCGTTTTTAGAAACCTTACCGAAATGTCTGTTCATGAACCCTTCCTTACGTCCTTCAGTAGCTAGTTGGTAGAAGTGACGGCCGGCAGAGAAGATAATACTGTTTAGAGAAGATGCAGCTGATGTTAATACAACGAAGTTAATAATAGCAGCGGCTGCAGGTAGTCCAGCAAGTGTAAACACTTGAACGAATGGACTCTTATCTGGAGTAATTGATGTCCATGGAATAACTGCCATGATAACGGCTAGTGCTCCAATGTAGAAGATCATGATTCTCCATAGAGTTTCGTTAACAGCCTTCTTAACAACTTTGTGTGGGTTCTTTGATTCACCTAGGGTAATACTTACGAATTCAATACCTTGGAATGCGAAGAATACCATTGGGAAAGCAGAGATGAAGTTAAATGAACCATGTGGGAATAAAGTAAAATGATTAGTAATATTGCTAATTGATGCGTGTCCCAAAGGTGTTGATGTGTGAGCAAATACCATGATAATTCCAGTTACAATCAATGCGACGATTGCCACAATTTTGATCATTGCAAACCAGAATTCAGCTTCACCAAATAGTTTGGCGGCAATTAAGTTAATTGATGCTAGTACAACCAAGAAGGCAACTTCGACAATCCACGATGGAATGTTTGGGAACCAGAAGGCAAAGTATGTAGCAATGGCGGTTAGTTCGGCCATGCTGGCAAACAAAAGTCCTAACCAGTAACTCCAACCGGTGAAGTATCCAGCAGTTGGCCCGAGATATTTAGAGATAAATGATACGAAGGTGTGTTGAGAAGGATCGGCGTAAAACATTTCACCGATGGCTCTCATCATTAGAAAGAAGAAACATCCTAATACTAGGTACACTAGCATTACTGACGGTCCAGTCTTTGAAATGGTACTTCCGGAACCTAAGAATAACCCGGTTCCGATGGTTCCACCAATCGCAATCATCTGAACGTGACGATTGCTTAGTGAACGAAGTGTACCATCCGCATTTTTTGTTATCTTTTCTTGCATAAAGATTCCCCCTTTTAAGCTTATTGATTTATTCGCTAATCAACTTAACTTTGATTGTTGAAAATATTATCATCATTTTTCTAGATGACAATAGCTTTAAAGGAGTTTTGGAAAATGTCACAATGCGGTTGTAATATCTTACAAAAGCGCTCAATTATGCTTTAGAACGGGAAATAAGACGTTTTATACCGATACCTGCATAGAATGCAACTGTCCAAATTACTGCACTAATTGCGCCGACTTCATCCCCTGGAATGAAGAACAAACTAACGAAAATGAAGATGAAAAATGCAATTGTTAGTGGACTGGTAAATTGGTAAGCTGGCATCTTGAATCCATGATCCAAGAAGTCGGCTGACTTTCTGTATTTACGATGTGCAAACATGGTAAATAGGTAAACGATAATACACATGTCACTGGTTGCGCCGGCAACTAAGGTGAACATGAATGAAACGCTATGAGTAACCGTTAGGATTGGGTTAATCAAGATTAAAGCAGCGGTCAAACCAATACTTGCGATTGGAATCCCGTTTTTTGAAACGTGTGTTAGGTTTTTGTGAATGAAGCCATCGGTATGAGTATCCTTAGCTAGTTGGTACAAATGACGACCAGCGGAGAAGATGATACTGTTCAATGAAGAAGCAGCTGATGTTAGTACCACGAAGTTAATAACAGCAGCGGCCGCAGGTAAACCTGCAATTGAAAAGACTTGCACGAACGGACTGTTAGTTGGAGATAGTTTGGTCCATGGAATTACCACCATGATTACTGATAGTGCTCCAATGTAGAAAATCAAAATTCTCCATAGAGTTTCGTTCACGGCCTTCTTAACGACTGTCTTTGGATCCTTAGATTCACCAAGCGTGATGCTGACGAATTCGATTCCTTGGAAGGCAAAGAATACCATTGGAAATGCGGCAAAGAAGTTGAAGAATCCGTGTGGGAACATTGTAAAATGATCAAAAATGTTACCAAATGAAGCGTGACCAACTGGAGTTGTGGCGTGGAAGAACGCCATGAAAATCCCGGTCACAATCAACGCAACAATGGCAATCACTTTAATCATGGCAAACCAGAATTCGGCTTCACCGAAGACCTTAACGGCAATGATATTCAATGTCGCTAAGACGGCTAAAAAGACGACTTCGATTAACCATGCCGGAATGTGTGGGAACCAAAAGTTCACATATGTAGCGATTGCTGATAATTCGGCCATGCTGGCAAATAGCAAACCAATCCAGTAACTCCATCCGGTGAAGTATCCGGCGGTATGACCTAGATATTTAGTAATAAATGCAACGAATGTATGTTGGTTTGGATCAGAGTAAAACATTTCTCCGATTCCTCTCATCATCAAGAAGAATAGACAACCAATCACTAGATATACCAATAGTACAGAAGGACCAGTCTTTGAAATGGTACTACCTGAACCTAAAAATAGCCCTGTTCCGATGGTTCCACCAATCGCAATCATTTGAACATGACGATTGCTTAGTGAACGCACCGTTCCATCGGCGTTTTTCTTATTTTTCTCATGCATAGAAATGCCTCCAATATGGCTTTTCCGTTATTCATAATTTAAATTTATCCCATGTAATTGTTGATAATACTAGCATTTATCGCCCTTTTAATAAGCAAATCTGGATGAATTTGTAACATTATACATACGACTTGTAGAATCATACAAAAAAGCCACACCATTTATTGGTGTGGCTTCGTTTCATGTGAAACATTTTTATTTGTTTTGTGGCAACTTGTTATCTGCTAGCACATCATTAGTGTATTGTTCCACTTGTAATGCGACTTCAGCAGCGTTTGGATCGTTTGGTTGTAAATGACTAGCAGTGTCTTGTGCGACTGCCCAGTATGCCAAACTATCGGTAACTGGAACGATGTCTCTAACAATTTCCATTTTTAATTCTGGACGTTGTTTTTGGAGAGTTTCAAAAGTTCCATAGTTAGTAATCATGTGAATTTCACCGCCTGATTTTGGTGAAACACTCTTGAAGATTACCAAGTGTGATTCCTTTTGAGTGTCAGTTAGTTGTTGTTTGATTTGTTTCAATTGTTCTTTGTTTAATTGTAATGCCATTTTAAGCACCTCACTTATCTTTCGATTAATCCAATGGATTGATTGATAAATTGTTGATATTCTACTACTTTCACGGCAGTGTTTGCAACATTGTCGGCAGAAACACGACCGTATTGCATTGAGATACCTTCATCAATTACGTCCAATTCACCAGATTGTTCATCAACAATTTCAACCGGTCTTAGGATGGTGTATGGAATTTCGTATTCGTCCACCAACTTAACGGCGTATCTTTGTTGATTCAAGTATTCCTTATTATTATCCACATCTGGATAAGTCACTTCTTCGGTTAATTCATTATCGATACCAGCTGTTGATAACATAATAAACTGTTCAAGTGGTGGGTTAACGCGGTCCAATGCTTGGATGACCGCACCGATTTGTAGATCGACATCAAGCGGTCCCAAGAATGTGTAGATAACGTTTACGCCTGTCAAATTGTCGGCGTAGGCACTAACATCCTCGAAATCGATGCCATCTAGTAAGTTTACTTCATATTGATTTGATAATTTATCGTAGACCTTTTTGCCCAATTGATGAAAATTACCAATAATCAAAACCTTCTTCATGGTTAACCCTCCTTCATTCATTAAATTTATTTTATCAAAAATTAATGCTTAAGTTAACGCCAAATGGTTTAAAAATCGGCGTTTAGGGTTCATAATTATATTGAACGTATAAAAAATTTGAGGAGGCCTTTTTACATGGTAAAAATTGGTAAATCAAACGTAGAATCAACCCCACTTGGTTTAGGAACCAATGCGGTTGGTGGTAACAACTTATTCCCAAACTTAAAAGATGAAACTGGTATTCAAATCGTAAAGACCGGTCTAGATTCCGGAATCACCCTATTAGATACTGCATTTGCATACGGTATGGGTCATTCAGAAGAACTAATTGGTCAAGCCATTAAGGGCTACGACAGAAGCAAGTTCGTTATTGCTACAAAGGCCGCTCAAGACACATCAGACGGCGATGTAAAAATTAACAATAACCCACAATTCTTAAAGCAATCTGTAGACGATGCATTGAAGCGTCTACAAACTGACTACATCGATATCTTCTACATTCACTTCCCAGACGACCAAACTCCAAAGGATGAAGCGGTTGCTGCATTAAACGAAATGAAGCAAGAAGGTAAGATTAAGGCAATCGGTGTTTCAAACTTCTCACTAGATCAAATCAAGGAAGCTAACAAAGACGGCTTAGTTGATGTTGTTGAAGATCAATACAGTCTATTACACCGTGATGCTGAAACTGAAATGTTCGATTACTTACGTGAAAACAACATTTCATTCGTACCATTCTTCCCATTAGCATCTGGTTTATTAACTGGTAAGTACTCAGAAGTTGTCGACTTCCCTGAAAATGATATCAGACACGGTAACCCTGACTTCACCGGTGAACGTTTCGAAAAGATCGTTGAAAAGGTTAACAACCTAAAGCCACTTGCTGACAATCATGGTATTACCACTGCTCAATTAGTATTAGCATGGTACATCAAGAACCCAGACGTTACTGTTGTTATCCCAGGTGCAAAGCGTCCAGAACAAGTACAAAGCAATGCCAAAGCATTGAACGTTTCACTAAGTGACGATGAATATGCACAAATTGATAATGACTTTAGAAACATCTAATCGATTTTAACTCCAATGTTCGGATTTTACTCCAACATTGGAGTTTTTTTATCATAAAACGTCAATTTTTGTTTAAATTTATCTAAAATAGTTCGCTTTTTAGTGGACTTATGTTCTAAATATGGTAATATATACGTATAATATTAATAAATACGAACATTAAAGGAGAATGTTTCATGTTAAAGGGAATTGCTAATTTCTTTCATTTTGATGAACTAGGTACTAACTACCGTACTGAATTCATCGCTGGTTTAACTACCTTCGTTTCAATGGTTTACATTCTGTTTGTAAACCCAAACGTTATGAGTGCTTCAGGTATCGATAAGGGTGCCATGTTCACTGCAACAGCACTTGCAACCGCTCTTGGATGTTTCTTAATGGGAATCATCGCTAACTACCCAATCGCTTTATCTACCAGTTTGGGTACTAACGCTTTCTTCGCCTACTCAGTCTGTGTGGGTATGAAGGTTCCTTGGCAAACAGCGCTAGCCGGTACATTTATCGCAGCTATTATTTTCATGATTTTAACAGCGTTCAAGCTAAGAGAAACAATCATCGACGCTATTCCAGCTGATTTAAAGAGTGCCATTGCCGGTGGTATTGGTCTATTCATTGCCTTTCTTGGTTTAAACCAAGGTGGCCTAGTTGTTGCTGACAAGGCAACTCTAGTAACTCTTGGATCACTTCACGTTGGTAGTACTTGGTTAACTATCTTTGGTTTAATCCTAACCGTTGTATTAATGAGTGCCCGAGTTCCTGCAGCTATCTTCATTAGTATGGTTGCTACTACTATCTTAGGTATGGTTACCGGATTAATCGCTTTACCAACTCACGTAGTTTCAAGCGTTCCAAGTATCAAACCAATCTTCTTAACTGCAATTTCACACGTTACTGATATCAACACATTACAACTATGGATTGTTGTATTTACCTTCTTATTAGTTACCTTCTTCGATACCACTGGTACTCTAGTTGGTTTAGCTAAACAAGCTGGTTTCATCAAAGACAACAAGATTCCACGTATCGGTCGTGCCCTAGGTTCTGACTCACTAGCCATGGTTGGTGGTTCTCTACTAGGTTCATCTCCAATGGGTGCCTTCGTTGAATCATCAGCAGGTATCGCCGTTGGTGGTCGTTCTGGTTTCACAGTAATCGTTACTGGTATCTTCTTCTTACTAGGAACATTCTTCTCACCACTACTTGGTGTAATTACCGATCAAGTTACTGCTCCTGCATTAATCGTTATCGGTATTCTAATGGCTAACGCCCTACGTGATATTCACTGGGACAAGTTCGAATTAGCTGCTCCATCATTCTTGATTGTATTAGGTATGCCACTTACTTACAGTATCTCAGATGGTATTGCTTTAGGTTTCATCGTATACCCAATCTCAATGTTGGCTGCTAAACGAGGAAAAGAAGTTCACCCACTAATGTACGTGCTAGGTGTAATCTTCATCATCTTCTTCTGGCTATTAAACGAATAATAAGACAAATAAAAAGAGACCTCGTAGGAACTGAAGTTATAATATTGAACAGATAAATAAAAGCACTTTCGATAAAATGATTATTTTTATTTGATAAAATAACATAATTCGGAGGTGTTTTTTGTATGGCTAATAATAGATATTCATATGAA
>NZ_JBMHFD010000014.1:0-24063 GCF_049166695.1 Apilactobacillus intestinapis | reverse complement strand
AAGCTGAAATCATGGACTGTAATTATGACTTTAAAGAGGATTTAATTTCATCAATGAAAATATGGATTGATTATTACAATAATCATCGTATTAAAACAAAACTAGGCGGAAAGTCACCGGTTCAATATCGGAAACTTTCCGCCTAGGAAAAACAATATAATAATGTACAACTTTTGGGGTGCACATCACCATGGGGTGTCTTTTTATATTTGTTTTATTTTCATCACGATTGGTTTTAGTAACAATGGTGCCAGAATTGTGGTTAAAATGATTGAAGCGATGATTGTTGAGTAGTAATTATCTGAGATTAGATTATTTTTCAAACCGATTTCAGAAATAATTAAACCAACTTCACCTCGACTAATCATTCCGACACCAATTTCGGTTGCTGATAATCGAGTGAATTTAAAGAAACGAGATCCTAAATATGCTCCCAAGAACTTCGTTATAACGGCAGCGATTGATAGCACGATGAATAGTGATGCGTTTTCTACGATTCCACTTATATTCATGTTAAGACCAACGTTGACGAAGAAAATTGGAATAAATAATAAGTTACCAAACTGATTTATTTGGCGGTCAACGTATTCTTTGTAGTTAGTCTGTCCAATCAATATACCAGCAAAAAATGCTCCAGTAATTGCGCTGATTTGAACGTGTTCTGCCAAAGCGGATAATAATAAACAAACGATTAAACCAACTATTGGTGCCAATGTATGATTGATTTTAATTTTGAATTTTTTGACTAAGATTAATAAGATCCAAACGAAAATAAAGAATCCAATTTGCATTAATATCAAAACGAAGATATTTTGACTGCCATGTGTTGAACTAACACCGGTAAATGTAATAAAGACGCTTAATAGCAAGATGGAAAGAATATCATCTGCCACAGCTGCCCCTAGGATTGTGACTCCTGATTTTGTATTTAGGGCGTTCATTGACTTTAGTACAGCAACTGAAATTGATACAGAAGTTGCGGCAAAAATAACACTGATAAATAGACTTTCAATGTTTGATAAAGCAAACAACTTACTGGTATAAAAAATACCGATAACTGGGAAAATAATGCCCATTATGGCCACGACAATGCTGGGTTTGAAATACTGTTTGAGTAGTTTTAAATCACTTTCTAAACCGGCGATAAACATTAATAAGATCACGCCTAATTCAGCCAATGACGAAATTAAATTCGTTGGTTTCACTAGATTCAAAATTGCGGGGCCGATTATGATACCGGCCACTAACTGTCCAACTACTGGAGGTAGGTTGATTCTAGAGAATATTTTTCCAGTAATTAGAGCAGTTAATAAAATAATAGGAATTGCTAAAATATAATTCACTTAATTTTCCTTTCGTTTTGTTTACTGAGATTATAAACACAAATCTAAATACTGTAAATATCGGTGAGATTAGTTCTATAAATATGAAGAAAGATGAATTATTTCAATTAAAAATATGTCTACTTTTGTTAATTTATCGGTGGATTAAGCAATATTTAGAAAATATTTTTAAATTTTCATAAATAATCCCCCGTTAATATTGAAAAGCTTTGTCTATAAACTAAGATGAAGATAAAAACAAACGAGGGGGGAGAATTCCACGTAACGTGGATAAACGGTTATGACAATTTTAAAACGAATATTAATTTTAATTGGATTATTAATCCTATCGCCATTTGTTGGATTGATTTCTTATCCGCTTAATTCATTCAGTGGGGGCGACTTTTGGGTGTTGATATTCCAAGTTATCTTCGCCATCATAGTCGTAATTGGTGTGATGATAGTCTTGTATCGACTAATCATTAGGGATAAATTTACTAGCTTGTTCAAAGATAATTATTTTTCTAAAAAGATTATTGTATATACAATTGAAATGATTTTGGTTGTGACTTTATTAATGCTAATGAGTGGGACGCCTAACGGGACGATTTATCAAAAACTAGTTCACATGACGAGCTTTACTGATGTTAGATTACAATATTTCTTCATTATCATTAGTGTGATTTTGGCACCAATTGTCGAGGAGCTATATTTTAGAGGATTAATCTTCACTTACGTAAATAAGACGACCAACTTAAACACGGCGTTAATTATTTCATCACTATTCTTTGGATTAGCTCATTCGTTATTCAATCCATTCATTTTTATCACACACGCAATTGTGGCAATTTTTATTGGATTAGCTAGAAATAAATCAAACGGGATCATCGCACCAATCATCATGCACATGATTTGGAACCTATTAATATTCTTGATGGTCCTATAAAAAAAGCATCCTGATTAAATTCAGGATGCTTTTTTTTTAACCCTTGTTGTTCTTAAAGTTTTCTTCAGCGTGTGGAAGTTTAAATGTATCTTCACCCAACCATTTCTTTGAAAGCTTGTCTAGGTATCCGCTATCTTTAAGCTTCTTTAGATCCTTATTGATGGCATCGATTAGTTGTTTGTTCTTGTCGTTCTTACTTGCAACGATGTAGTCGTTCTTAACACCGATTGAAGGTGATACTGTTAAGCCCTTTGCGCCACCAGCTTTTTGAACGCCAATGAATGCTTGGTATGGGTAAAAGACGGCGTCAAATTGTTTTTCTTGAAGTTGCTTCAAAGTGTCACCTGAACTAATGTCACCAATGGCTGCTAAGTTAACTTTGTGCTTAGGGTTATCTTGGTTGTATTGTTCGATGAAGTTGTATCTTGCGTCATCACTTGAGATAGGAGCTAACTTAAGATTTCTTTCAGCGATGTCTTTGAAACTAGTAATCTTCTTTTCACCTGAACGGTATACTAAACGTAAATCAGCAATCGCTGTTGGGTTTGAGAATAGGTATTGTTCAGCACGTTTTGATGAGTACCAGAAACCAGATGATGCTAAATCGTACTTACCACTTGATAAACCAACGAATAGTGAATTTTGAGATGTGGTTGAGTACTTGAATTTGTATTGAGGCAAATCGGCATCTAACTTACGTAGTAATTCACCGTCGTAACCACCAATTTTATTACCATCGGCGTAAGTGTAAGGACGGTTGTCGGCAACACCGGCAACATTAACTACTTGAACGTGATTCTTTGATGCTTTTTGTGAGTTTTGTGATAAGAAGTGAGCTGCACCAATTGCTACTACAGCTACAGCAATAATTCCTGAAATAATATAACCTTTTTTTGACATATAAATCTCTCCATTCTTTATGCAAATACATGTTGTTTAATTTTGTTTTCTAATAATGAAAGTAAACTCGCGAATATGAAACATACAACTAGGTAGATAACTAATGCATCTAGGTATGCTTCTAGATAGTTGAAACTAAATGAAGCTAAAATATTGGCTTGACCCATGATTTCAACGATTCCAATGTTATATACCAGTGCAGTATCCTTGATTAAATCAAGTAGGATGTTGGTAAAGTTTGGAATGAAGTTAGGAATCAATTGGGGAATGACCACTTTTTTAAATGTTGTCGACTTCGTTAGACCAACGGATATCGCAGCGTCATATTGTGATTTATCGACACCGTGATAAGCAGATCTGAATGCTTCGGATAGATTTGCCGAGGCATTTAAAGCAAACGCCACGATTCCAATAATCATGCTGGGCATGGTGAAACCTTTTGCGCCGGTATTGTTTTGATTGAGCAAGAATAATAATCTTGGCAGTCCATAATATACTATGTAGATTTGGACAATAATTGGAATTCCACGGAACAGTGATATATATACATCAAATATTTGTGCTAATACCGGTATCCGTTTTTCACGAACGATAGAAATCGGTATGGCCAAAATTAAACCAAAAATCACTCCGATAACCGATAGGAAAATAGTAACTGGTAGGACGGAAAGTAATTTTGGCATTGATTCAATCATGAAATTAACATTCATATAAGTTTCACCCCCTAACTATAGTTGTGTTTTTTAATGTATAGATTGAATAAAAATTCAAAAACTAATGTGATTACCCAATATAGCAATCCTAATACGATGAAAATCTTTAGTTGGTATACACCTTGGCTGACGTTAGCTAAGGTTGTCGCATTTCTGTACATGTCGGCAATCCCAATGACGTATACCAGTGATGAAGCCTTTAAAAAGCTTAGAAACATCGTTTGAATATTAGGAAGGGCGATGGTGAACATTTGAGGGATGATAATTACTTTTAAGACATCTCTTTTGTTCATACCAACAGCATATGCCGCGTCGAATTGACTGTCGTCAATGTCGTTGTATGCTGATCTGAATAACTCACCCATATAGCCACCAAATCCGATTGCTAGACCAAAGATGGCAAAGAAATTCTTGCTCCAGTCGTTGGCATCGATACCGACGAAGCCTAGTAAACGAGGAAATTCATAGTAGGATAATAGTAGTACTAATAATGGTGGGGTTCCTCGTGATAAACCGGTATATATTTTGGCGATAGCTTTGGATATCTTATCCTTTTGAAGTGATAGCCACATTACGAATAATCCAATGACACTGGAAATGATAAATGAAGTAACCAGAATAAATAGTGTATTGGGTAGTCCTGATAATAGATTCTTGATTATTTCTGACAGACTCATATGTTATTCACCTGCTTTCTTATTTATCTCTTGATACGGCTTCTAAGAACTTTTTGATTCGATCATTCTTAGGGTTGTCTATGATTTCTTCAGGAGTTCCTGCGGATAAAATTTCACCGTCTTCAAAGAAGATAACCTTGTTGGCAATGCGTTTAGCAAATGAGATTAAATGCGTTACCACAATCATGGTTTGACCGTTTTTCGCTAGTTGATCGATGTCGTCAACAACAGTTCCAACTAGTTCAGGGTCCAAAGCAGATGTTGGTTCATCGAATAAGATTACCGATGGTTTAAGAGCGGTTGCTCTCGCAATCCCAATTCTTTGTTGTTGACCACCGGATAATTGAGAAGGGTAGAAGTCTTTTTTATCAAGCATGTTTACTTGCTTCAATTCTTCTTCAGCAATCTTTGCGGCTTCTTTTTTATCCAGGTGTTTACCGTAAATTAAACCAGTTGTGATGTTTTCAAAAGCGGTCTTATTTTTAAATAAAGCGTAGTTTTGAAAAACCATCGCGATATGACGGCGTAGCCATAATTCATCTTGTGTGCTGACGTGACTTAGGTCTAGTTTTTTATCTTCTATTGATAGGGTTCCGCTGTCGGGATGTTCAAGTAGGTTGATGTTTTTTAAAAACGTTGTCTTACCAGAACCACTGGGCCCGATTACCGCAATCACGTCACCTTTGTTAATCTCTAGATTAACGTCTTCTAAAATTGTCTTTTTATTAAAGCTCTTTTTCAGATGATCAATCTTTAATAACGTCATTTTTAACTTCCTTTCCTTTGGTTGTAGGTGTGGGCAGCTTCTGCAGCCCATCTGATATGTTCGTCAGGAGTATCGCGTGGCACCGTGCAATCTGCACCGATGATAATGCCAGTTGTTCCTGTTTCATCTAATAATTTATCGATTTCTGCTTGGATTTCTTCTTTATTACCAGTTACTAACACATCGTTTTCAGTGTTACCTAGGCCTCCAAGAACAACCTTGTTCTTGAATAGTTTTTTACCTTCACTAAGTGAGTAACCGTCGAACTTGGTTGCCCAGTTGAATACGGGTAAGTCGTAGCCGACGAACCATTCAAGGTGATTTTGAGCTCCGGCGAATCCACAGATATGTAAAATACCAATGTCGAAGTTTTGATTGATATATTCAATCAATTCATCATCTAAACGTTTTTGAACCTTATCGAAGAATTCTTTATCAATTCGGTCGTCTTGAATTTCTTGGGTGCTGAAGAAGATGCCATCAACTCCTGCGTCGTGACCGACTTTGATTTGTTTCTTGATGTCTTCGTTAATCACTTCAAGTGCATGGATAACAACTTTCGGATTTTTTTCATACAAATCCGCAAATTTTCCATTTGCAATTTCCACGTCTACATCTGGTTGATCTGCGATTAAGATCCATTTGAATAATGTAATGGCGGAGAAGACGTTGCTGAACTTGATTTTGTCAGAATCCAGTGATTTAATTTGTTCTCTTAAAATCTTTGACTGACTGGTTAACCAAATATTGTCTTTATCGATTTCGGTGATGCTTTTTAATGAATCAATGTCGTTTGAATTTTCAACGTTGTTTAGATTGTAGGTGAAAAATCCGTCGTTCATTAGCTTCACAAAATCAGAATCCACGCTTTCTACAAACTTTGGTTCGTTTGTAATGTCAGCGTCGACAAAGTATTGATTATCGTCTGCTTGCACATGTTCATTTGGCGTAAAATGATGCCATACAGAAAGGGGAATCGCGCTTTCCTCTTGATTGTTGAACGCCTTGATTAAATCATCATGAATGTTGCTCATACTAACCACTCCCATAAAAATATTTTGATAATAAAAAAGGGACTACCTTCAGCATTTACACTGAAGGTAGTCCCTTACATTTAATTTGAATTGTTTAAGGCCCGAATTTAGGTTTTAAGCATTCAGCAAATTAAGTGTATGAAAAAAGAGTTACCACTCAGTGCTAACTTGTTCATACACATACACATCATTGCTGAATTGTTAAACATAAAAATGGTTCCTCCTCTTTATCTTTATTATCATTGACCAAAGTATAGCACTTATTTTTAGTAACACAACTGATATTCTAATTTTTCTCTAATTTTTTATTTCGAAATTCTAGTTAAATAAATTTCAATGCTGACAGATAAGTAACTGATGTGATTATGTTTTAGTAAGCAAATCATTTACGAAAAAATGAGTGAAAAATTAGAAAAAATATTTTTCTGATTTTTTGAAAAAAGAGTGCTGATAATGATGTTTTTTGGATAAACGGTCTAATTGTTTGCTTATCTTATGATATGATTTTAATGTTTGAAAAATATCGAAAGAATCTTCTATAGATTCTTAGACGAGAGGAATGCATTTATATGGCAATGAAGTTTTGCCCCAATTGTGGCGATAAACTAGAAAATATCAAAAAATTTTGTCCTAACTGTGGCGAAAGTTTGACAATGGAAGATACTTCAACAGTTGTTGAAAGTAACCAAGAAGAACCAATACATAACGTTAATTATAATGCACCAGTACCTGCGAAGATTGGTTTTGGAAATGATTTTAAAACCGATCGCGTCATCGCTTATAAACGAGCGATGGGGATTGAACCAACCGCAGACAATGTAGTGGTTGCCGAAGCTGCGAACATGGGTAGAATGCTAATATCCACTGTATATGCAGCAATCACTGACAAGTGGTTTATCTTGTCATTTGAAGAAGACGGTGTGTTATTCATGGGAATTAATAAGTTATCTCGATTCACCGGACAAAATATCTTTATTCCAAAGGAATCGATCTCTGAAATGGGATATAAAAATAGTGTTTTGAGAAAAGTATTTAGTTTTAAGACAGATGGAAGAAAAAACAAATACTATTTAAGCCCATTCCTATTAAATTGCGATTTCCAAAAGAAAAATATGGAAAAACTAGATAGTTTTATTGCTCAATACTAAAAAAGACGCTACTTATTAAAGTAGCGTCTTTTAATTATTCATATTATGATTAAGGTACAAAAAAACATCGCCTAAGCGATGTCTTTTTATCAGTTATGGGCAGTCAGGGGATCGAACCCTGGACCCACGGATTAAGAGTCCGTTGCTCTGCCAGCTGAGCTAACTGCCCAAAATATTATCTGTTGGCTATCAACCAACAAAAACTATAATACCATGTTAGAGTAAGGATTGCAACACTTTTTTTAAAATTAATTAACAAGCTGTTTAGCAATTCCTTGCCTCAAATCAACGATATTTATAATAGCATGATAATTAATATTTTGACAACCCCTAATTTTTGAAAAAAGTCATACTTTAAATCTTCATTGCAAGAACATTACGTTTAGAAAACAAAAGACCAAGCGTGTTATAATGTAGTAAGTTAACGGTTTAAAAACAGATAAAAGTATAACTATCCCTGAAATGATAGTATTTCGTTAACGTTTATATGAACAAAAAACAAATCAATTCCTGTTAAGGAGATAGAATATTATGGCAAAAATTTTAGTTGTAGATGATGAAAAACCGATCACAGATATTGAAAAATTTAATCTAGAAAAAGAAGGATATGACGTCGTAGTCGCATACGATGGGGAAGAAGCTCTTCAAAAAGTTGAAGAAGAAGCCCCTGATTTGATTATCCTTGATTTAATGTTGCCTAAAGTCGACGGTCTAGAAGTGGCCAGAGAAGTTAGAAAGACACATGACATGCCAATTATCATGGTAACTGCCAAGGATTCAGAACTAGATAAGGTCTTAGGACTTGAACTAGGTGCTGATGACTACGTTACTAAGCCATTCTCAAACCGAGAACTAGTTGCCCGTGTTAAGGCCAACTTACGTCGTCAATCTAATAACGATAATGGTCAAGTTGCTGACAATGAAAACAAGGACATCAAGATTGGTGACCTTGTCATTCATCCAGAAGCATACACCGTTACAAAACGTGGTGAAAACATTGAATTAACTCACCGTGAATTCGAATTACTACATTACTTAGCTCAACACATTGGTCAAGTAATGACTAGAGAACATTTGTTACAAACAGTTTGGGGATATGACTACTTTGGTGATGTTCGTACAGTTGATGTTACTGTTCGTCGTCTAAGAGAAAAGGTTGAAGACAACCCAAGTCACCCAATCTGGCTAATCACAAGACGTGGAGTAGGATACTACCTACGCAACTCAGAACAAGAATAATCGACAGAACTAAGGAGTAGTTTGCGGTGAATAGTAAGATTAAGTATTTTCAATCAATTCATTTTAAAATTGCGCTTGTGCTTGCGCTAATCTTATTGGTGACCCTAGAAATTGTTGGGGCCGTTTTTGTTAACCAATTGGAAAACAAAAATATGGCTTCGTTTAAAAAACAAGTTCAGGTGCCTACTTACGTAAACACAACCTTAACTAATGAACTTTCTAGCTCAAGTACTACCAAGGCCAACGTGAAAATTAAGTCGTTACTATCTAATATTGATAGCAATAACTACACTGAAATCAAAGTTGTTGATGCGAAGAACACCATCCGTGGAACCAACGAAGTCGGTGATCAAAGTTCAGTTGGTCAGAAAAACTTCAGAACCGACATTAAAAACGCGATTATCAACCGTCGTTCATCTAGTTCAATCACTAGTAACCCGGGTGATAGTTCGCGTTATTATACTGTCATCACACCGCTGATCAAGAGTAGTAATAATGAATTAGTCGGTGTTGTTTATGTGCACGCTAATCTAAACACCGTTTACAACGAAATTAACCAAATTACGATTATTTACGTTGTTGCGGCGATGGTCGCTATTTTATCTGGTTTATTAATTTCCATCGTTATTTCAAAGGCGATTACTAAACCAATTGATGAAATGAAGAAACAAACATTACAAATCGCAAGAGGGGATTATTCCGGTCAAGTGCACGTTTATGGTCGTGATGAGTTGGGCCAACTTGCCAATGCGGTTAACAACCTATCAGTTAAGGTTGAAGAGTCCCAAGAATCAACTGAATCAGAACGTCAAAGACTGGATTCCGTCCTAACTAACATGACCGATGGGGTTATTGCGACCGACCGTCGTGGATACGTCATCATCATGAACGATGAAGCAGCTAGTTTCCTAGAAACGACAGAAAAAGATGCGCTAGGCAACTCAATCTTAGATATTTTGGACATCAGAAAAGAATACAGTCTACGTGACTTAATTGAAAATCCCGATGAAACCATCATTGACCGTTCTGACAAAGATCATGATTTAATTTTGCATGCTCACTTCTCACTAATTCAAAGAGATTCTGGATTCGTATCTGGTTTAGTCTGTGTGCTACATGATGTTACTGAACAACAAAAGATTGATAACGACCGTAAGGAATTCGTTTCAAACGTTTCTCACGAATTAAGAACACCATTAACCAGTGTGCATTCATACATTGAAGCCCTACAAGATGGTGCCTGGAAGGATCCTGAAATTGCGCCAAACTTCTTGAAGGTTACTCAAGAAGAAACTGACCGTATGATTCGAATGATTAATGACCTATTAACTTTATCTAGAATGGATTCAGGAACCCAAAAGATTGATAAGGAACTTGTTAATATTACCGAGTTATACAATTACATTTTGAATCGTTTCGACATGATTATTAAGTCTGACGACAATAATAACGAAAAACCTAACAAGCATTACCGTATTGAACGTCGTTTTACTAAACAAGACCTATGGGTAGAAGTCGATACCGACAGATTCACCCAAGTAATCGATAACCTAATGAACAACGCTATCAAGTATTCTCCTGATGGGGGAGTAATCACTTGTTCACTATACAAGACAAAACACAGCGTTATCTTGAGTGTCAGAGACCAAGGATTGGGAATTCCAAGGAGTTCAATTCCTCACATCTTTGATCGTTTCTACCGTGTTGATAAGGCACGTTCTAGAGCGCAAGGTGGAACAGGTCTTGGACTAGCAATTTCCAAAGAAGTGGTTGAAGCACTTGGCGGTAAGATTTGGGTAGAAAGTACCGAAAATAGAGGTTCTACTTTCTACATCTCACTACCATACGAACCAATCGAGGAGGACTTATGGGATGAAGATTAAATATTTTATACTACCAGCATTATTAACGATTGCAGTTGTAGTTAGTTTTGCCCTTTCTGCCTCCATTTTGATTAATCCGGCGCATTACGACCGTTCTAGTCAAAAAGTTTCTACGCAAAGTAGTCAAATTGATGCCAAACCAATGTCGACAATCTATTCACCTACTCAAGTGATTAGAACCAAAGATTCCGGAAATCAATATGTTCTAACCAACCAATCTGTTAACTTAACAACTGAAATTGGCCAACAAATGAACAACTACAAGAACCCTAAGTTTACTGAACTAAAGAGCAACGAAAAGAATTATCTTAAGTATTTAAATACCGATGATTCCGTAATGTTGAACTATCCGGATTCATTAAATTTAAAAATCGTTAGTCAATACATCAGTAGCAGTTTTAAATCGTTACCAAACGTTGCCATCAATCGAATTATGATTCCGTTTGATGATAGTAATGATATTTACCTATTCTCAGACCATAATTACAAGGTCTACAAAATTCATGTTGATGATACCAACGTGAAGGGAATTCAAAAGGTTATTGAAGACAACGTCAGAGCAATTCCGGTCAAAATGAAGATGATTAATCACACACCATTTATTGATTTTTATAAGTCATTTACAATGCCTCAATATGGATACTTGATTAATCGAACTTCACAAAATTATTATGTGACAAGACTATTATCTGATTCACAAGATATCAGTGTAAAACGTCACCGTAATTCAACGGTTTACAATGATGAAAACTCTCGTCAGTTATCATTTTCAAATGACGGCGAGGTAAATTACTACGATAGTCATCCAGGAAATATTTCTACCAATATGACTCAGTTCTTGAAGGACTCATATCAAAATATTTCCCAACTACTAGTTAGCGATACCTTAGCCAACATTCGTTTCTTCGACTACGATGCTAATAATTCTAGTGTTGTATATAGAAACTACGTTGAAGGTTTCCCAATCTTCGATCAAACTCCTTATGGGGCAATCGAAATGAGACTAGTTGACAACACTTCTTTGAAGTACAACTTCTCACTAAATACCCTTCAAATCCCGGTACCAACCGGACGTAAGGATACTAAACTAATTACCACAGATGAATTATTGAATAGCCTACGTAATCACGGATACAGTGCTAATAAGATTACAGATATTGAATTGGCTTACCAATGGAGTAATACAAAGTCATCTGATATCTTGATTACTCTACAACCAACATGGTTCGTTAAATACAACGGTAAGTACATGAATTACACCCAAATGTTATCAAAGGGACCACAATAAGATAGGAGGAAAGCTACATGGACTTTAAAAAGATACAAATCATTTTCTTGATTATCTTCGTAATGATTGATGTCTTCTTATTCTCTTTATTCAGAGAAAATTCACATCTTCAAACCGAAAATAGTAATCAAGGTAGTGATACCGAAATCATTAAGCAAATGCAAAATGATCAAATCACTGTAGCACCTAAACTATCTACAAGTGGTCAAACCGGATACTATCTATCTGCAGTCAACGATGACACTTTACACAGAGATGTAAATAAGTTGTCTAACCAAAAGGTGACTTACGCAAATCACATTTTAAGAAGTACTTTCAAACGACCAATCGGTCTATATTCCGGGGACTATCGTGATATTTTAGATAAGTTGATGAAGAAACCAGCTTTCGTTTCACATGGTACGGAATATGAATACAATTCTGATTTATCTACCAAGAACAGTATTGTGTACTCACAAAAAACATCTGACGGATTACTATATGGGACCAAGCATGGACAAATCACCTTCGATATCAGTAGTGATCACCTACTAGAAGGATATACGCAAAGTTACATGGATGATGTCAGCATTTTACGTGAAAAAACCGACATTATATCACCGGCAAAGGCATTAGTATGGTTGTATCAATACAACGAAATCCCTGATAATTCAAAGATTCAATGGGTTCGCTTGTACTACACCCAACTATTATCAATTAAGAACAACATTGTTCTAATCCCAACTTGGGTGATTGGATACACCACTTCTGATTCCTCTTCAGTAGTAGCTAAGAGAATCAACGCCTTTAATGGTGCCATCTTGGATGGTAGTAGCTCGACTCAATCAGCTACCAAATCGAATTAGAATTTTAGAAAGAGGATTAAAATGAACAACGAAGCAGACGATATGAAAATCAGTGTTTTATCTAGTGGAAGTGGGGGAAATGTAACCTACATTGAAACTAATCAACATAAAATACTATTAGACGCTGGTTTGAGTGGTGTCAGAATCGAAAGATTGATGAATTCAATCAATCGCTCAATGAAGGATGTCGACATGTTGTTGGTCTCCCATGAGCATACCGACCATAGTAAGGCCGTAGGGGTATTGGCTAGACGCTATCCACAAATTAATGTGTATGCGAACCAACCAACATGGGATGCAATGCATGAAACCATTGGAGAAATTCCAAACGAACAAAAAAATATCTTCCCACCAAACATGGTAATGAATTTTGGTGATATCGATATTGAAAGCTTTGCTGTTTCCCATGATGCAGCCCAAGCGCAGTTCTATGATTTTCATCATCACAACAAGAGCTTCGTTGTTCTAACCGATACTGGATACATCTCAGATCACATCTTTGGTGTTATTAATAACGCTAACGCATATGTTTTGGAATGTAATCATGACGTTGAAATGCTTAGAAGTGGGGAATACCCATGGTCATTGAAACAACGCATCATGAGTGATGAAGGACATTTATCTAATGAAGATGGTGCCAACTCACTAATGGAATGTATCGGATATGACACTAAACGCATATTTATCGGGCACAGAAGCCATCACAATAACGTGAGGGAATTAGCCCATCTAACCGTTGCATCGATGTTAGAAGAAAACGATTTTGGTGTAGGCACCGATTTTGATTTATTGGATACTGATGTTGAAAAGGCATCTAAATTATTTACACTTTAGTTTGATTTAAGATTATTGAATATAATAAGATTAATAAAATTGATAGGGGGAAAACCTTATGAAAAAAAGTGACCGATTTGTCTTAAAAACAGGATTAATCGCCTTAGTAGCTGGATTACTAGGTGGAGGAATTGCCTATGGTGGTGCTAGTTTATTGCAAAGTACCGGTGTGGACGTTGCTGTACCATCAGGATCTAATGCCGGAGGCACTGCATCTACATCTAATTTGAAAGTTGATGTTCAATCACAATCTGAAAAAGCTTACCAAGCTGTTAAGAACTCAGTTGTTTCTGTAATCAATTTAAAATCAACCAGTTCAAGTTCATTTGATTCTATGCTAGGAAAGAGTTCTAGCAAACTAGAAGCTAACAGTGAAGGTTCTGGTGTGATTTACAAGAAGAGTGGTAATGCTGCATATATCGTAACCAACAACCACGTTGTTTCTGGAGCATCAGCAATCCAAGTGCTGTTGAGCAATGGAAAACAATTAGAAGCCAAGGTAGTTGGTACCGATAGTGTGACCGACCTAGCTGTATTGAAGATTAACGGAAGTATGATCAAATCAGTCGCTTCATTTGGTAACTCTGACAACATTAAAGTTGGTGAAACCTCTCTAGCAATTGGTTCACCACTAGGTTCTGCCTACGCTTCTTCTTTAACCCAAGGAATTATTTCTGCTAAGAAGCGTGAAGTTCCATTGACTGGTTCAAACGGACAAGCTACAGGTAACACTGCCACAGTTATCCAAACTGATACTGCAATCAACCCAGGTAACTCAGGTGGTCCATTGATTAACTTAGCTGGACAAGTTATCGGAATTAACTCAATGAAGTTAGCTTCTGATAGTGAAGGAACTAGCGTTGAAGGAATTGGTTTTGCTATTCCAAGTAACGAAGTGGTTAAGATTATCAATCAACTAGTTAAGAACGGAAAAATTGAACGTCCAGCCCTTGGAATTCAATACGTTGACTTAACTAACATTGCCGTTAGCCAACAAAAATCAATCCTAAAACTACCATCATCCGTTGAAAACGGGGTAGTGGTTTACACAGTTACTAAGAACAGTCCTGCTGAAAACGCCGGATTGAAGAAATACGACGTGATTGTTGAACTTGCTGGTAAGAAGATTTCTAGCCAAGATGAAGTGAAGAACATTCTATACAGTCAAAAACTTGGATCAACAGTAAGTATCAAGTATTACCGTGATGGAAAGCTAAAGACTGGAACCATTAAGTTGACGGAAAGTACTTCTCAATTGAAAATCAATCAATAACACGTAATAATTTGAAAAAATTTTAAGTTATGAAAACGCTGACATGCTGGCCATTGTCAGCGTTTTGGCGTTTTTAAGGGGTTGTATTTAATCTAAATAAGATGTATAAATTTATATATTGGATTTTAAATTGATAAATAAAAGGAGTTTTTCATTATCACTATTTTTGGTTTTAGTGTATGGACATTGCTATTATTCATTCCAGTTGGTATCGTTGCCGGTATCTTAAGTACAGTAACTGGACTAGCTTCACTTGCCTCATACCCAGCGCTATTATATTGGGGTGCTTTAAACCCAATTTCAGCAAATATTACTAACACTTCCGCATTACTATTTAACGTAGTAAGTTCAGCTGTTTCATCAAAGCGCGAATTAGATGGACACTGGAAAGAACTATTCAAAGTTATGACTATCATCTTCTTCGGTGGTATCGTTGGTGTTATTTTACTAACATTCTTACCATCAAAGGACTTTGAATACGCAGTACCTGTATTTATTGCAGCTGCTGGTATTGGTATCTTATTACCAAGTAAGGACACTACAAAAGCACCTACTGCTAAGGTAGTTGAAGAAGACACTGTCGGATCAAAGAAAATGCTTGTAGACTTCGGAATGATTGTTCTATTCTTCGTTATTGGTATCTACGGTAGTTACTTCGGTGCTGCTGCTGGTGTTATCCTATTAGCTGTTCTATCAAGAACAAGTAAAGATCCATTCCCTGTATACAACGCAATTAGAAACGTTGCCATGGGTTCAGCTAACGTTATCGGTACTATCCTATACTCATTCAAGTATGGTCAACACGGTAACACCCACATTTACTGGGCACTAGCTATTCCTCTAGGTATTGGTTTCCTAATTGGTGGTTACGTTGGACCTAAGATGGTTCGTGTATTACCAGTTAAGTTAATCAAGATTGTTACTGGTATTTTAGCGCTATACCTAGCTTACACTCAATTCGTATCAGCTTACGGTATTCACTTATTCTACTTCTTCTAAAGATGAAATTTTGGCACCTATTGTTATTTATAACGGTAGGTGCTTTTTTATCCTTTTCTTTTATTCGAAAAATGTTAATATGAAATTATGATTTTATTTTAGTAGAAAAAGAGATGAGAAGTCATTACTATTTTAGGTGTAAGTATTTGGATTATTTTATTGTTTATTCCTGTGGGAATCGTCGCAGGAATCTTGGGAACAGTTACTGGATTATCATCACTAGTATCTTATCCCGCATTGCTATACTTTGCTGGACTACCAGCCGTTTCTGCAAACGTGGTTAACAAGGCATCACTAATGTTTAATGCCGTTGGATCATGTATTTCTTCCACCCGTGAACTTAGAGGTCACTGGAAGGAACTATTTAAGATTATGGTTATCATCTTCTTTGGTGGAATTACAGGGGCAATTTTGCTAACTGCACTTCCATCATCTAGTTTTACCCATATCGTGCCATTCTTTATTGCCTTTGGTGGTTTAATGATTTTACTTCCAGACAAGAAAGAAGTGAACGAAAATACCGAGGGTGCATTGAACTTTAATCCTGTAGCCAAAAAAGATACGCCATGGACTTGGCTAAAGAATATCGCCATCATTGTCCTTACATATTTAATTGGTGCATACAGCGGATATTTTGGCGCTGCATCAGGAATTTTATTATTAGTCCTACTAACTAGAACTACATATAATGAATACACTGTAAGTAACGCAATTAGAAATGTAGCGATGGGGGCTGCCAACATCGTGGCAACCGTCTACTATTCACTTTTCTCACACGTTGTGTGGATCCTAGTTCTACCACTAGGAATTGGCTTTTTCATCGGTGGATATATCGGACCAAAGATTGTGCGTGTGCTACCAGTTAAATTCATCAAGATTGCGACTGGAATTTTGGCCTTGATTTTAGCTTACACTCAATTTGTTTCAGCTTATCATGTCCACTTTCTATAAAAAGAGCGAAAAAATTTCGCTCTTTTTTTGCGCTTAAAATGTGAGTAATTTTAGAAAAGATAAAAATGATAATTAAAAACTATTTATATTTATAACTAAGAAAGAGAAATTGTGTCATGCCCGATGCAATCTTCTTGCTATTAGTTAACACTAAGTTTATCCATTATGTTTTCTGTGATTATGCCGTACAAGACGGAAAAATAAAACTAAGAGTAAAATGATAAAAGGTGATATTGCAATGTTTTAACCCTATAATCATTAATTAAAACTTAACTGAATTATAACTACAAATTATGTAAAAGCAGTGCTACAATACAAAATTGTTCCTCAGGTGATGCATGTAGATGATCACTTTTGTGGAGTTTACATCTTTATAAGCTCTGTATTTAATATTTTGATTCAATTACTATTCTTATTTTTTCTATAACGCGCGATGAAAAAATTCGGTGGACGAATGGCAGTTGGATGATGAATCAATATGTTATCTATATTGTTTATATCGTAAATGCATATTGTTATGGTTTGTATGTCAAATACGCAAACCTAAGACAATTTAAGCAATCTAAATAATGCACTTTTCGTTGATTACTTCTTAATAGGAGTAAATAGTCTAACTTGAGAGACTATTTCTCATCAATAACTTTGTGATGGATATCTAGCAGCAATGATTTGGTAGGATCATTGTGATGCTTTTAACCATTAGCATTGCTCCTTTTATTGATTGAGGTTAATCCATTAGGACACATAGTGTTTAGCTATTATTTATTATTTCTGATTCATATGATTATGTATTGTTCTGTGTGATGGTAGACACACAGATCAGTCAATTCCCCCAATCATTTATTAAGTTATGTTTCATAACGTACACGTAAGCTTTGATAATGACAGTTTCGTATGAATTTCGTTTTAAAAGTTGTTGAACCTTCTCTAGTATTTAGATGCTGCATTTAAAGATGTATTTAAGTAGCAATTCTTTTATTAAGACGTAATGGTCAAAAAAAGCAATTGGTAGTTATTTCGAGAATTCAAGCAATCGGTGATGCATCTCCGTCACGCAGATTTATCCCAAAATCGTAATACTTTTCATTCCTTATAATAAAAGCATTCTCGATGGTAATTATTATTTAGACTATTATTATATTGCACTAAAAAAGCTTATCCTTAGCGGGATAAGCTTTTTTGTTTTATTCAGCTTCTACACTGATGATTTTTTGTTGATCGAAGTCATATAGACCTTGGTCGGTTAGTTTTAATGTTGGAATTACGGGTAGTGTTAAGAATGATAGAGTGATGAATGGGTCGAAATCGACACCATCACTAATTTCTTTAAACGCTGCTTCAATTTCTTCTAGTTCGTGGCTGGCTTTTTGCCATGACTTATCAGACATTAATCCAGCAACCGGTAGTGGCATGGTAGCTAAAGTTTTTTCTTCATCGACAACGGCAATTCCACCCTTAGTGGCGGTAACCTCTTGAATTGCGCGGTAGATGGCTTCCTTGGTAGTTCCGACAGCGACGATGTTGTGAGAATCATGGGCGACAGTAGTGGCAATGGCACCGTTTTTGATGTTGAAACCATGAACCAATGCCAAGCCATAGGTGCCTAGTTGATGATGACGTTCCGCGTCGACCATTAATAGGACATCGTTTTTTAAATCAGTTTTGAAATAACCATCTTCTATCGGAACTTCTTGGATGGAGTGGGTAGTTTCAATGTGATTTGCGATTACACCCATTACGTGGCATTTATTTGAGTTTAAAGGTAGTTTTAAATCATCAACTGATAGGTTTTGGTGGACGCAGTTTTCGTCAAATTCAATTGGAGTGGTGTTAAAACTTTCTTCGGTCATGACCTTACCGTTTTTGATGACGGTCTTAACGTCGACTTGGTCTAGGTGATCGACGATGACTAAATCTGCTTGGTAGTCTTCCTTGATGGCGCCTAATTTATCTAGTTTGTGAGCAACCGCAGCGTTGTAGCTGGCCATCTTGTATGCAGTTTCGGGTTTTAGTCCGTATTGAATCGCTAACTTAATATTGAAGTTAATGCTACCTTCTCTAATGATTGTAGTGATGAACTTGTCATCAGTACAGAATGAAAAACGATCGGAATTTTCTTCAGTAACTGCTTGAATGGTGTTTTGTAAATCTCTTTCGACGGTTCCTTCTCTTAAGAAGACATTCATGTCGGCAGCAAGTCTGTCGTTCATTTGTTCTAAACTGACTGATTCGTGGTCGGTAGTAATGCCGTTTTCACGATATTCCTTAAGTTGTTCCAAGGATAATCCGGCACCGTGACCGTCGATTTGATACCCGTGGTCTAGGGCATCCTTTAGCTTTGCCATCATGTCTTTATCCTTATTATGTACGGCTGGGTAATCCATTACTTCGGCTAAACCGATTACGGATTCTTCATTATATAGTGGGTGCAAGTCTTTCGCGGTCAAAGTCGCACCGTTATGTTCGAAACTAGTAGCGGGAACTGATGAAGGTAACATCACTAATACTTCCAGTGGAGTTTGTTTGGCATCTTCAATCATGTATTTAATCCCGTTGGCACCAGAAACGTTTGCGATTTCGTGTGGATCGACGACGATAGAAGTGACACCCATGGGTACTAACACCTTACCCAATTCAGATGGAGTGACTAGTGAACTTTCGATGTGAACGTGTGAATCAATAAAACCAGGAACGACAAATTGATTGTTAGCGTCGATAATTTCCTTAACTTTTAACTCTGGATGATTGCCGACAGCAATAATCTTGCCATTGTTAATGAAAATATCATTAATTTCGAAGCTGTTTGTAAATACGTTTAAAACTTTTCCATTTTGAACAAGTAAATCGATTGTTTGCATTTTTCCACCCCAACGTTAATTTAATTTTGATTAAAATTATCAAGTATTATGAAACATTAATGAAAGAAAGTCAAATCCATTTTAATGTTCGGGAAACATGCATGGTATTAAGTCTTTAATAGATATATTTTCTATACTTGATAGAGTAATTTTTCAGTAGTACCTAAAAAAATGTTTAAAAAGGGGGAAATGTAGTGTACAATTGTATTGTTCTTAAAAATAGAAAGGGTGAAGAACTTTGAGTGAAAACGTTTCACATGAAAAAAAGGGCTTCGTTGAATATGCCAACGGTCCTTCACTAGAAGAAATTAACGGTGGAATTAAAGTTCCGAAGGATTGGGGATTCTGGAAAACTTTATTCGCCTACTCTGGACCAGGTGCATTAGTTGCGGTTGGTTACATGGATCCAGGTAACTGGGCTACATCAATTACAGGGGGTCAAAACTTTGGTTACCTATTGATGTCTGTCATCTTAATTTCAAGTTTGATTGCGATGTTACTTCAATACATGGCGGCTAAACTTGGAATCGTGAGTCAGATGGATTTGGCACAAGCCATTCGTTCAAGAACCTCAAAGACACTTGGTGTTGTTCTATGGATTATGACTGAATTAGCAATCATGGCTACTGATATCGCCGAAGTTATCGGTGGGGCCATTGCCTTATATCTTTTATTCCACATTCCTCTAATCTTAGCGGTATTCCTTACCGTATTTGATGTTTTATTATTGCTATTATTAACTAAAGTGGGATTCAGAAAGATTGAAGCAATTGTTGTTTGTTTAATCCTTGTTATCTTAGTAGTCTTCATTTATGAAGTTGTACTATCAAACCCAGATTGGTTTGGCGCTATTAAAGGTTTAGTACCAACTGAACGTACATTCTCAAGCAGTCATCCAGTTGCTGGAATGACTCCACTATCAGGTGCTTTAGGTATCATTGGTGCTACTGTTATGCCACATAACCTATACCTACATTCAGCTATTGCTCAAACTAGAGCTATCGATCACAACGATGAAGAAGACGTTGCAAGAACTGTTCGTTTTGCTACTTGGGACTCAAACATCCAATTAACATTCGCATTCTTCGTTAACGCTTTACTATTAATCATGGGTGTGGCCGTATTTAAGACTGGTGCCGTTCAAGATACATCATTCTTTGGTCTATTCGATGCTTTAAACAATACTAAGATGCTATCAAACCCAATTCTAATTGGTGTTGCTAAGTCTGGTATTCTATCAACATTATTTGCTGTAGCATTGCTTGCTTCAGGTCAAAACTCAACCATTACTGGTACTTTATCAGGACAAGTTATCATGGAAGGTTTCGTTAACATGAAGGTTCCTCTATGGGCTCGTCGTTTAATTACTCGTTTAATCTCAGTTATTCCAGTGCTTATCTGTGTGCTATTGACAGCAGGTGAATCAACACTAAAACAACATGCTGCGATCAACGATTTGATTGAAAACTCACAAATTTTCTTAGCATTCGCATTACCATTCTCAATGCTTCCATTGTTAATGATGACTAATAGCGGTCAAGAAATGGGTAACCGTTTCAAGAACAGATTATGGGTTAACATTTTAGGTTGGATTTCAGTTATCGTGTTAATTTACTTAAACGCAATTAACATGCAACCTGCCGTTGCTGGCTTCTTCAGTGACAACCCAACTGCTGCTCAAAACGCAGAAGCTGGTGTAATTGCTAACATCATTAACGTTGTTATCATTCTTCTACTAATCTGGACATTAGTTGAACTATACCTAGGTAACAGACGTTTAAGAAACAGAGAAAACTAAAATAAAAAATTCAAGAATAGAAGGCGAAAATTATGCAAAACATGGACGTCGAAATTAATTTCAAGAATATTTTAGTTGCTGTCGATGATTCAGATGACGCTTTATTAGCTTTCAAGTACGCGATTTCACGTGCTAAATCAGAAGGCGCAAAGCTAACCATCGTTTCAGTACTAGAAGATGAAGAAATCAATGTTTTCCAATCATTATCAGGACAATTTGTTCATGGTAAGTATGAAGATTTAGAAAAACATCTAGAAAAATACAAGCAAACTGCTGAAGCTGCCGGTGTAGCCGATGTTGATATTATTGCATCAACCGGTGAAGCTGGGGAAACCATCATCAAGGATGTGCTTCCTAAGGTTAACCCTGATTTATTGATCGTTGGATCAGAATCAAAGAAGGGCTTAGCTCGTCACTTTGGTAGCCAAGCTGCCTACATGGCAAAATACTCACCAGTATCAGTTATGGTGATTAGATAAAAAACTATTGATTAATTACTCACTCCGAAAAAAGACTCAAGATTATATCTTGGGTCTTTTTTGTTTGCATAAAATAAAAAAGTGTAGCAAGCTACACTTATTCGAATTTAAGGGGGGATGTTAGTGCTTTTTAGTAAGGATAATTTTGGCATCAAAATAAATGTCATTAGTAACTTGGCAGGAGCCCACTTCGACAAAGAAGTTAAATCAGTAATAAGTAACTTAACTAATACACAGTTCGCTGTCATGACTTATCTGTTTGATCACAAGGATGAGGTCATCACACAAAATCAATTGGCATCAGTGATGCACTCAAGTCATCCGACAATGCGCAATGTCATTAAGCGCATGCTGGACAAGGACTTGATTAACACCAATCAATCTAAAGAAGATAAAAGAAAAATTGAGGTCCAACTATCTGATAACGGATTATCACTTATGAACGATAAGAGTTCTGCAATTCAAAAGATGTTGGTTGATAAACAAAAATTTTTAACTGATGGACTATCGGAAAAAGAAGTTTCGGATTTGAACAGAATGTTAGACAAGGTAATTAGTAATTTAAAGGGGAGTGAATACTAATGGCAAACATCAAAAAACGTAATTTAATGATGGCCGTGATTTTGTTCGGGGCATTCATGGCACTATTAGCGGAAACATTATTTAACAACGCGTTAACCAATATCATGCACTCATTTAGTATCAACCAAGCCACAGTTCAATGGTTATCAACCGGATACCTATTGGTTGTTGGTTTGATGATTCCGATTTCGTCATGGGTATTCAATAACTTCAAGACCAAGTACAACTACTTGTTCATGATTACGCTATTCTTAATCGGATCTGTAGTCGGCTGGGTAGCACCCAACTTTGGTATCTTGCTACTTGGTCGTTTTGTTCAAGCCATTGCCGCTGGATTATTGATGCCATTCATTCAAAACGTAATCCTATTGCTATTCCCACCTGAAAAACGTGGACTAGCACTTGGAGTCACCGGTCTGGTTATCGCATTAGGACCAACGGTTGGACCTACATTGTCAGGAATTATTCTTGAATACTTTGGTTGGCGTGATTTGTTTGCACTACTAAGCATCATCTCAGTGATTATCCTAGTAGTCGGGATCTTCTTCACTGAAAACATCAATGAAATCAAGAAGACTAAGCTCGACTTTGTATCACTATTACTATCTGTTGTTGGTTTCGGTGGTTTGCTATACGCATTCTCAGAAATTGGGAATACTGGTAACTTAAACCTTCTTATTTCAATCATCGGCTTGATTGGAATTGCTGCAATTGCAGGATTCGTATACAGACAAAATCACCTGGACGAACCAATGATTAACATGTCCATTTTTAAAAACCACAACTTTAACCTAACAACATTGCTAAGTACTTTAAGTAACATCGCAATGGTCGGCATCGAATTGGTAATGCCATTGTACTTACAAAACTCACGCATGGTTTCAGCATTGGTTGCTGGATTAGTCATGATGCCAGGTGCCATCTTGATGGGAATCTTCAACCCAATCTCAGGTGGCTTGTACGACAAGCTAGGAGTTAGAAAAGTCTCCATTATTGGTTTTGCATTCATCTTAATCGGATCAATTCCAATGGTTGTCTTCAATGCATCATCTAGTCTATCCATCATCATTGTGAGCTACGCTTTAAGAATGGTCGGGGTAGCACTAGTAATGATGAACACATTTACGGATGGAATTAACTCATTACCAACTCAATACGAAACAGACGGTAACGCTGCTTCTTCAACCATCAGACAAGTTGGTGGATCACTTGGAACCGCCATCTCAATGACTGTCGTTACTTTAGGGGTAAACCTAGCAAGTAGCCATGCTTCAACTGCTGGTGCTCAAATTACCGGTTACCAATTTGGTTTCTGGTTAATGCTAGGGGTTGCGGTAGTCGGTTTCTTACTATCATTTAGATTACCTAAGAAATAAGACCAAACAAAAAAGCCATAGGATAAGGAACTGAAGTTATAATATTGAACAGATAAATAAAAGCACTTTCGATAAAATGATTATTTTTATTTGATAAAATAACATAATTCGGAGGTGTTTTTTGTATGGCTAATAATAGATATTCATATGAA
>NZ_JBMHFD010000013.1:0-33992 GCF_049166695.1 Apilactobacillus intestinapis | reverse complement strand
ATTTATTAGTGATTTTTGTAAATCCTAAACCATTATAATAATCTTTAATGGCAGCTAATTTTAATTCTTTAGAAAACATAAAAGAACCCCTTAAGTTAGATTTCTCCAACTCAAGGGGTTCAGTTCATCTTAGACGCTTTTTTATTAGTAGTTCTTAGCTGGTAGCACAGAACCTTTGTAATGTTTTTTAATCCATTCTTGAGTTGATTTAGATTGTAAAACCTTAACCAATTCCTTGATGTCTTTTCTGTTTTGATCACCATTTCTAACAGCAACAATGTTGAAGTATGGTGAGTTCTTTTCAGGTTTTTGCAAGGCAATTGCTTGCTTATCTGGTTGTAAACCACCTTGAACTGCGTAATTAGAGTTAATTGCCACAGCATCACCTTCACCATTGTTGTAAATCAATGGCATAATCTTTGGTTCGTATCCAGTTTGGAATACCAAGTGTTTTGGATTATAAGCAATATCACTGAAGTTAGCTTGAGTAATATTGACACCCTTCTTAATCTTAATTAAACCGTTTTGTTGGAATAATTGAAGAATACGACCGTAATCAGGTGCATTACTACTTACTAAGATGTGAGCACCATTTTTAAGGTCTGAGAGCTTTTTGTACTTCTTGGAGTAAATACCAATTGGTTCCAAGTGAACGGCCCCTACGTTTACTAAATGGCCATCATATTCCTTATTCCATTGATCTAAGAACGCTGGAGTTTGGAAATAGTTAGCATCTAGTTGCTTTCCTGCTAGTGCACGGTTAGGTAGCACGTAGTCTTGGAAAGTAACGATATCTAACTTAATGCCCTTTTTCTTAAGTTCTGGTTCGATATGACGAAGAATTTGTGCATGAGGAATGTTAGATGCCCCAATACGAATTGTGTTCTTTGCCTTGTAGTTACCAGGACCTAGTAATAGTAAAACGATGAATAAAACAACGATTCCACCAAAGGATAAAAGCTTTTTCATTTTAATATCCCCCTTATAGTGTACGTTTGTCGATTTTCTTAACTAGTAAGTCTCCAACTGTTTGAACGATTAGAACAATAATTAAAATAATAACGGTTGCCACTAAAGTAACAGTGTTGTTATTTGATTGGAAACCATCCAAGTATGCTAGGTAACCTAGACCACCAGAACCAATAGCACCGGCCATTGCAGTGTATGAAATCAATGAAATGGCAGTAACAGTTGCACCGGAAATCAATGCTGGTGTACTTTCTGGAAGTAATACCTTAAAGATAACGTCCCAGTTAGTACCACCCATTGATTTAACGGCTTCAATTACACCATCATCAACTTCTCTAAAGTTAGCTTCAACCATTCTTGCGTAGAATGGAGCAGCTGAAATAACTAGTGATGGGATAGCGGCCTTAGGTCCGATAATGGTACCTACAAGATCCTTTGTGAAGGGTAATAGTAATACGATTAAGATAATGAATGGAATTGATCTGAATACGTTAACTAAGAAAGATACTACCCAGTTAATAACCTTCCAGCCAAAACCAGACTTGTTACGACTTTCAAATAATAATAGTCCTAAAATAATTCCTAATACAGCAACAATAATCATTGATAAAGCAGTCATCCAAACTGTTTCCCATGTTGCTTGTCTCATTGCACTCCAATTAACGTTATTGAATTGGAAGTATGATTGAATTCCTTGATTAGCCACGGTTAATCACCTCTGCTTCCACGTTTACTGATTTCAAGTATTCAACAGCCTTGTTTTGGTCTTCAGGAGTTCCTAGTAGTTGTAGAACTAGTGAACCGATTGAACCACCTTGTGTTTGATGAATACTTCCTTCAACGATGTTTAATTCTAATGAATCAAATTCGCGAATCATTTGGGATACAACTGGTTGTTGTGATTGAGTACCCTTGAAGGTTAACTTAATCACCATACCATTTGGATAGTTCTTAATGATTTCGTCAACGGTCATGCTCAAGTCCTTAGCATTTGGATTGTCATCTTCGTTAACGAAACGTTTAGTGATGTCTTGTTGAGGGTTTTGGAAAATGTCGTAAACATCACCAGTTTCAACAACTTGGCCATCTTGCATAACAGCAACTTTTGAAGCTGTCTTTCTAATGGCATGCATTTCGTGAGTAATCAAAAGAATAGTTAGGTTTAACTTCTTGTTGATCTCTAGTAATAAGTCCAAAATTTCATCGGTTGTTTGTGGATCTAGCGCACTAGTAGCTTCATCAGAAATAAGAATTTCTGGGTCATTAGCCAATGCTCTGGCAATCCCAACACGTTGTTTTTGTCCACCAGATAATTCTGAAGGATAATCGTTTTCACGACCCTTTAGACCAACTAATTCAATTAGTTTTTCAGCCTTTTGATGACGTTGTTCTTTATCAACACCGGCAATTTCTAGTGGTAACTCGATGTTTTGTTGGATGGTTCTAGACCATAGTAAGTTAAAGTGTTGGAAAATCATACCAACCTTCTTACGTTGCGATCTTAATTCCTTGCTACTTAATTTCGCAATATCCTTACCATTAATTTCGATAGAACCAGAAGTTGGGGCTTCTAGTCCATCTAACATTCTAACAAGTGTTGATTTACCGGCACCAGAGTAACCAATAATACCAAAGATTTCACCGTCGTTAATTTCTAGGTTAACGTCTTTAACAGCTGTTAGGATGCTTTTATCAAGTTTGTATTTCTTGTTAACATTCTTAAATCTAATCAAACTGTTTCTCCTCACTTTCAAATAAAAAAAGCCTTCCGCACCTACTGATTTAACAGTAAAGGACGAAAAGCTCGTGTTACCACCTTTTATTCACCATTGCCTCACGACAATAGCCTCATAAGTATCTTTAATACTTCAGCAATATAACGTTTGCCAGACGATGTTAGTTTATCCCAAATTTCGCTAACTGATTATTTATCAAGACCATATTCGGTAACTACAAATAACTCTTTTTCACCAACCGAGCTCTCTGTGATATTCATTAATTACTTACTCATCTTATAATCAAATTTTAATAAAGTATACAATTATTCAATGTACTTGTCAATTCATTAGCTATGAGAAGTCACGGCTAGCACTGAACATGTACCCATAATTATGATACTGCATTGACATGACTAATCCAATCCCTATCATGTTACCAATCAAGGCAGAACCACCTTGACTGACGAATGGCAATGGAATACCAGTCAATGGCAATAGTCCAATACTCATACCAATATTTTCAAATACGTGGAATAAAATCATCATGATAATTCCAGTTGAAATGTATGCGTAGTAGACGTTCTTAGTCTCAAAAGTAACCTTAATCATTCGATAAATTAAAACGAAGTAGATACCAATTAAAACTAAACCACCGATGAAACCAAAGTTTTCACCGATAACTGAGAAAATCATATCTGATTCTCGAACTGGAACATAAACGTGAGATACGTTAAAACCAGTTCCACCGAATCCACCGGAACCAACGGCTTTAATACTTTGCCATAGTTGATAACCCGACCCAGCTAGATTTTCAGGATTTGATGGGTCCAACCAATCATTAACACGATCAAATTGGTAAGATTGAAAACCTAACGCTTCCAAAATCTTTCTACCACCGCTAGTGATAACTAAAATTAAAGCAGTCCCACCAATTGTTGCGAATGCAGCAACTCCAGGAACAATGATTCTCCACGTAATTCCAGATACAATCACTAATCCACCAAGCATGGCGAAGAAAACAAGCATTGTACCGAAATCATTTTCAATTTTTAATAAGACACAGATTGGTAATGTCCACAGGATCATCTTACCCAATAAAAGTGCATCTGTTTTTAATGTGTGAACAGCGTAGTTTCTGTTATGTTCAACAATCACTCTTGCCAACATAACCACAAACGCTGGTTTCATAATTTCGGCCGGTTGGAAAGTCAACGGACCTAATTGGAACCAACTTTTGGCCCCTGTTTGAATAAAGTAATATCTACTGTACAAAACAAGTAACGATGCCAGTAACGTTAAAGCTCCCCAGTAAATAATTGGTGCAACTTTCCATAATTGTTCAGAATCAAATTGCATGATGATTATGATTAATACAGTTCCGATTGTATACCATACCAACTGCGTAATCATTTGCTTCACGATTGTTCCGGAATAAGAATCATGATTTACGGCAACATAAATCGCACCAATACCAATCAATGCTAAAAGGCCAACACAAATTATGATTGTCCAATCTAATCGAGAAGAATTGCTATCATTGTCACTATTAAACACTGCAAATCACCTCTAAATCATCTTAGCCCTTGTGTAAGTTGTATTGGCTAATTAATAATTCGATTCCTTCGTCTAAGGATTTGGCTTTAAATACATTATCTTCATCAAAAACAGCTTCAAACTTTTCTTCATCAACTTGACGAATAAAGCCAACTTCTTGCTTACCAACAAAAAGAACTTCGCGTTCTTCACCGTTCACGTTCTTTGTATCTAAAGTAACTTCAATATTTTTCTTTCCCTTTGACATTTTGTCCTCCTAAAAATAAAAGTAGTCGATTCAAATATTTGATCGACTACTTTAAATTCATAGAACGTCGATAATCTTTCGACGCCCTCTTATTTCTAAAAATAGTAAAATGATCAGAAACCGGATCATAACCACCTTTGACAAAAGGATGACAACGTAAAATCCGTGCACACCCCATTACAAAACCTAATAATGCTCCGTGCTTTCTGACAGCATCGATCATATAAGTAGAACATGTCGGATAATAACGACAAGAGGCCGGTAATAGTGGTGAAATGAATCGTTTATATCCCACCACCAATTTTATCAGAAACTTTCTCATCAGTTATCACTTTCTTATATTAATCTTTATTTTTTGCTTTCTTGTTTGTTGATATGTTCAAGTAATGCACCGGCACCCTTAGCAACATTATCTAGAGGACTTTCAGAAATTAACACTGGCACAGTTAATTCTTTTGAAATGGCATGGTCGATTCCTCTTAATAAGGCACCACCACCTGTTAAAATAATTCCTCTATCCACAATATCAGAAGCTAATTCAGGAGGAACTACTTCTAAGACATCCTTAGCAGCATCAATGATTTGATTTACTGTATCTTCAATTGCCTTTTGAACTTCCTTACTGTTTAAAGTAATAGATCTAGGCATTCCACCAAGAACGTCTCTACCACGTACTTCCATTTCCTTAACATCAGTTTCATTAGGGTCTGCAGTACCGATGGTAATCTTAATCTTTTCAGCAGTATGTTCTCCAATAACCAATCCGTGTTTGTCCTTTATGTAAGAAACAATATCAGCGTTCATTACATCACCAGCTACACGAATTGACTTACTTGCAACGATATCACCTAATGATAACACGGCGATGTCAGATGTTCCACCACCCATATCAATTACCATGTTTCCTTTTGGTTGGAAAATGTTCATTCCAGCACCAATTGCAGCAACTTTAGGTTCTTCTTCGATGTAAACTTTACCACCACCGGATTTTTCAGCAGCTTGGATAATTGCTTTTCTTTCGATGTTAGTAATGTTTGTAGGAGCACAAATCATGGTCTTAGGCTTTGACATGAAGCCCTTAACACTTAACTTGTTGATAAAGTATGTAAGCATTTTTTCAGTTACATCAAAATCTGAAATAACTCCTTCTTTTAGTGGTCTGATTGCACGAATATTACTTGGAGTTCTACCAACCATTCTGTATGCTTCAGAACCAACTGCTAACAACTTGTTTGTTTTAATATCTACTGCAACTACTGAAGGTTCGTTTAGCACGATTCCTTTCCCAGTTACGTAAATCAAAACATTAGCAGTACCTAAGTCAATGCCGATATCTTTTACCATTTCTCTCTTCCTCCTGAGTTAACTCATGTATTAAATATTATATCATATCGCTCTATAATTCATTTTATTCTTGCGAAGTTTTACTAATGAAAATTTCTTCATCATCTTTCATGTTAACTCTCTTAATGTCAGCACCCAATTTAGCTAACTTAACATGAAAATCGTAATATCCTCGATCTAAATATTTTAGGTTTCTAACGATTGTAATACCGTCAGCAACTAATCCAGCAAGAACGAGTGCTGCAGCAGCTCTCAAATCAGTTGCAGCTACTTCCGCTCCGCTAAACTTAGTTGGTCCGTTTAAGACCACACTCTTACCGTTAATTCTAAACTTGGCGTTCATTCTAGCTAATTCATCCAAGTGCATAAAACGATTTTCAAACACTGTTTCAGTCAATAAACTACTACCTTGAGCAGCTAATTGTAAAACACTAATTTGAGGTTGCATATCTGTTGGAAAACCTGGATATGGGAGTGTCTTTACGTCAACAGGTTTTAATTCGTCTGGACCAATAACACGAATTCCATTAGGTTCTTCCTCAACAGTAACACCCATTTCTTGCATTTTAGCGATTAATGGTTGATTGTATGATGATTCTGCATCTTCAATCAAAATGTTACCACGTGTCAAAGCAGCAGCTACCATAAAAGTACCTGCTTCAATACGGTCTTGTAGTACACTATGGTCGACACCGTGTAACTTACTTACACCCTTAATCTTAATTTTGCTTGTACCTGCTCCCATAACATTAGCACCCATCGCATTTAAGATGTTAGCTAAGTCAACGATTTCAGGTTCTTGAGCAACATTTTCGATGATGGTTTGGCCTTCTGCTAATGTGGCAGCCATCATAATATTTTGAGTAGCACCAACACTTGGGAAGTCCATGTAAATTTCGGCACCCTTTAAACCATCTTCAGCAAAAGCCTCAACGTATCCATCGTGTTGTTCGATTTTGGCACCTAGTGCTTCAAAACCTTTCAAGTGAATATCAATTGGTCGAGAACCAATTGCACATCCACCTGGCAATGCAACCTTAGCATGACCTAATCTGGCCAATAGTGGACCCATTACTACAATTGATGCTCTCATCTTTGAAACATATTCTAATGGAGCTTCGTATGAGATTTGGTTTGTAGCATCAAAACTCATTTGATTCTCATTAGTATTAAAGTCAACTTTTAAGTTCAAGAAGCGTAAAACTTCTTCCATTGTATATACGTCTGATAATAGTGGTACGTTGTTTAAAACTGTTTTTCCTTCACTGGCTAAAATAGTAGCAGCCATTATTGGTAGGACAGCATTTTTTGCACCTTCAATGTGGACGTTACCGGTAAGGCGTTGGCCTCCCTTAATCACGATTTTATCCACTGGTAACCCTCCAGTAATTTCAATTTTAATGATTTATTGTAATGTTTATTATCCATATAAAGAAAGATCCCGACACATATCCAATACAGATAGATAATAAAATTATTAAAATTCGGTACTGATTAATGTGCATTTTGACATATCTTTCTAGATGAATATCATTTAAACTCCAAAAAGCTAATCCAATAAAAAATAATTGGACAGCTAAATCTAAGAAAGAATTAATATTTGATGATTCCATAATATCTCCATTCTTTATAGCAACTATAACATAAAAAAAGCTTTTTGTCTTTCTAATCTTTACTAAGTATTTATTAATTTGTTTTTTATTTATGTATAAAAAAAGGTCTGCAAAAAAATGCAGACCTCTTTCTTAATGTTTAGCAACATGAATTCGGTTAATAGCTCTTCTCAAAGCAACTTGGTTTCTTAGGATTTCTTGGTTATCATGCTTTTGTCTAGCAATTTCCAATGCTTTTTGAGCACGGTCTCTCGCAGCAGCGGCACGATCAACGTCGATATCCCCTTGCTTTTCGGCACTATCAGCAATAACAGTTAAGTTATTGTTTGAGAATTCAACGAAACCACCGTTAACAGCAATTTCATCTACATCTGAACCGGATTTTACTTTTACTTCGTCAACTTCCAATGAAGCTATTACGGGAACATGATTAGGCATAATTCCTAATTGACCACTCTTGGTTCTAACAATAACCAAGCGAGCATCTTCACGTTCATATACCTTACCATCAGGAGTAACGATACTAACGGTTAATACTGAGTTGTTATCAGCCAATTAGAACCCTCCTTAGTTGTTTTGCTTCATTTTTTTAGCATTTTCAACTACGTCTTCAATAGGTCCACAGTTTCTAAATGCATCTTCAGGAAGATCATCATATTTACCATCTAGGATAGCTTTGAAACTTTCAACAGTCTTGGCAACTGGAACATATTTACCTGGTAAACCAGTAAATGTTTCAGCAACACTAAAGCTTTGTGATAGGAAGAATTGAATACGACGTGCACGACCAACAATAGTCTTTTCTTCGTCAGATAATTCATCCATACCTAAGATAGAAATGATATCTTGAAGTTCATGGTATCTTTGCAATACTTGTTGCACTTCAGTTGCAACCTTGTAGTGTTCTTCACCAACAATTGATGGATCTAGTGCAGCTGATGTTGATGCCAATGGATCAACGGCTGGATAGATACCTTGTTGAGTTAATGAACGTTCCAAGTTAGTTGTTGCATCCAAGTGAGCGAAAGTAGTTGCAGGAGCAGGGTCGGTGTAATCATCGGCAGGAACGTAAACGGCTTGAATTGAAGTAATCGCACCATTCTTAGTTGAAGTGATACGTTCTTGCAATTGACCCATTTCAGTAGCCAATGTAGGTTGGTAACCTACGGCTGATGGAATACGACCTAATAATGCGGAAACTTCAGTACCAGCTTGAGTAAATCTAAAGATGTTATCGATGAATAATAGAACATCGGTACCAACTTCATCACGGAAGTATTCCGCAATAGTCAAACCAGTTAAAGCAACACGCATACGTGCTCCAGGTGGCTCGTTCATTTGACCATATACCATGGCTGTCTTGTCCAAGACACCTGAACCTTTCATTTCAAAGTACATATCGTTACCTTCACGAGTACGTTCACCAACACCGGTGAATACTGAGATACCGTTATGTCCTTGAGCAATATTATGAATTAATTCTTGAATTAAAACAGTTTTACCAACTCCGGCACCACCGAACAATCCAACCTTACCACCACGAATGTATGGTGCTAGTAAATCGATAACTTTAATACCGGTTTCTAGAATTTCTGCAGATGGATTTAATTGATCGTAACTTGGAGCTTGTCTATGAATTGGCCAACGTTCTGTATCGTCGCCAAATTCAGGACCACCATCAATTGGTTCACCAAGAACGTTAAATACACGACCTAGAGTGTTTTCACCAACAGGAACTGAAATAGGAGCCTTAGTATTTTCAACTTCCATTCCACGGCGTAAACCGTCAGTTCCGTCCATGGCGATAGTTCTAACAACACCGTCACCTAATTCAAGGGTAACTTCTGTAACTAAAGTTTCGTTATCGTCTTTGTGTACACGAAGAGCGGTGTTGATGTCAGGTAATTCAACGTCCGTTGGGAATTCAACGTCAACGACTGGTCCAATAACTTGAATAATCTTACCAGTACTCATTTTCGTTAATTCCTCCCGTCATATTAGTGCTTCAAAGCTTCTTGACCACCGACGATTTCAGTAATTTCGGTAGTAATAGCAGCTTGTCTTGCACGGTTATATTGTAGTTCTAATCTAGAAATAAGATCTGATGCATTGTCTGAAGCAGATTGCATAGCAGTTGAACTTGATGAATGTTCTGAAGTCTTAGCATCAAGGATTGCTCCAAATACTAAACTTTGTGCGTATTGGGGTAATACAACCTTCAACACAGCTGATTCATCTGGTTCAATTTCGTATTCAGCACTAAAATCATGTGCCTTAATATCTTTGCTTGATTCTTCTTCGAATGCTTCGCTATCCATTGGTAGCATTTTTTCAGCTCTAAAAGTTGAAGAAATACGGTTAACAAAGTGTGTGTAGCAAACGTATAACTTGTCAAACACACCATCTTCAAACATTGAGTTTGCAGTCTTAACGATTTCTCTAACTTCAGCGAAAGTAGGAATGTCAGAAACGCCACGATATTCATAAGCCACGTTTACATTACGGTTCTTATAAAAGTCAGCACCATTTCCACCTACAGCTAAAATCATGTAATCATCAGGATTTGGAGTGTGTTCTTCAATAAAGTTATTAGTTTCTCTAATCACATTACTGTTGTAACTTCCTACCATTCCACGATCAGATGTAATAACTAGGTATGCTGTCTTACCAGACTTGTGGTCAGACGCATTACTTGAGGAATTAATTTTGTCTAACAAATGAGACTGAGCTAAATGCATTACAACAGCCTTAACACGAGAAACATATTCCTCATAATTACTGGTATGCTTTTGAATACGATTTAACTTTGCAGTTGAAACCATTTGCATAGCAGTAGTAATTTGACGTGTATTTCTGGTTGATGCAATACGATGTTTAACATCATTAATAGATTCAGCCATTAGTTCTCACCATCCTTCAAGCTAGTTATTTTGTGTTTCTTCTTGCTTACTTGGTGTGAATGATTTAGTAAATTCATCAACTGCATTTGCTAAAGCATCACCTTCTGGTAACTTACCAGTGTTTACAATTGTATCTAATAAGTCACGGTGTGAAGCGTCGAAGAAGTTGAATAATTCAGTTTGGTAACGATGGATATCGTCAACAGCAATGCTGTCTAAGTAACCATGTGTCAAACTAAATAGAATAAGTACTTGTTTTTCGACAGGTAGTGGAGCGTGAAGAGGTTGTTTTAGAACTTCTTCTGTACGAGCACCACGGTTCAACTTAGCTTGAGTTGCATCATCCAAGTCTGAACCGAATTGAGCAAAGGCTTGTAGTTCATGATATGAAGCTAGATCAAGTCTCAAAGTACCTGCTACTTGTTTCATTGCTTTAATTTGAGCGTCCCCACCAACACGAGAAACTGAAGTACCAGCATCAATGGCTGGACGAGTTCCTGAATAGAACATATCTGAATTCAAGAAGATTTGACCATCAGTAATTGAAATAACGTTGGTTGGAATGTAAGCTGAAACGTCCCCTGCTTGTGTTTCAACAATTGGTAAAGCAGTCATTGAGCCGCCACCTAATTTGTCTGATAACTTAGCAGCACGTTCTAGTAAACGTGAGTGGGTATAGAAGATATCACCAGGATATGCTTCACGACCAGGAGGTCTACGAAGAATAAGTGATAGTTCACGGTAAGCGTTAGCTTGCTTTGTTAAATCATCATATACGATTAAAACGTGCTTACCTTGGTTCATAAAGTATTCACCAATAGCTGCACCAGCATATGGAGCAATGTATAGTAATGGAGCTGGTTCAGAAGGACCGGCTGACAATACAATTGTGTAATCCATTGCGCCAAACTTTTCTAGAGTAGCAACTTGTGAACGGACAGTTGAGTCCTTTTGTCCAATCGCAACGTAGATACAAATCATGTCTTGATCCTTTTGGTTCAAGATTGTATCAACAGCGATTGAAGTTTTACCTGTTTTTCTATCACCGATGATTAATTCACGTTGACCACGGCCAATTGGAACTAACGCATCGATTGATTTAATACCAGTTTGTAATGGTTCAGAAACACTTTGTCTGTCCATGATACCTGGAGCTTTCTTTTCAATAGGACGAGATGATTCAGTCTTGATATCACCCTTACCATCAATTGGTTGACCTAATGAGTTGATGGTTCTACCCACCATTTCTTCTCCAACAGGAACTTCCATGATTTTACCGGTACGTTTAATAGTTGCACCTTCACGAATATGTGTACAGTCACCTAAAACAACAATACCTACATCGTTACTTTCAAGGTTTTGAGCCATACCATAGATTCCGTTTTCGAATTCAAGTAACTCACCAGACAACGCATTATCTAAACCATGAGCACGAGCAACACCGTCACCAACATAGGTAACAACCCCTGTTTCTTCAACAGCTAGGTCATCCTTGTAACCGGATAATTGTTGCTTGATTAGAGCACTGATTTCTTCAGCATTAATGCTCATAAAAGTTTCACCTCTTTGATAGATATTGTTATTAACTCAATAGAAGCTTTTTAATGTTGTTAATTTTTGTCTTAACACTTCCATCAAAAATAACGTTCGATGATTTTAGAATTACACCACCGATTAAACTTTGATCAACTTTGTTATTTAAGATAACTTCGTTGGCACCTACACGCGCCTTGAAGACGTCTGTAAGTTTTTGCTTTTGTTCGTCGGATAGAGGAACTACAGATAGTGCATCAGCATGAACAATCTTATGTTTTTCGTTATAAGAATGTTCAAATTCTTCCACAATCAAAGTAAATTCATCCATTTTGTTAGAACCTAGTAAAACTTTTAATAGGTTCTTAACATATTCGACGTCAGAATTGTCAATCAAAGGTTTGATTAAACTTTCTTTTTTGTCTTCTGGAAAGCTTACATCAGTTAAAACTCGACTTAGTGATGAATTATCATCAAATACTTGTTTGATGGATAACAATTCACTCAAACCGGATTCAACTTGATTTTGTTCTTCAAGCACTTCATAAAGTGCTTTTGAATAACGTTTTGCGAATGTGATTTTATCTAGCATCTTGCTTCCCCAACCCTTCAATATAAGAATCAATCAATGCCTTTTGATCGTCAGCTTTTAATTCTTTTTGAATGATCTTAGAAGCAATTTCAATAGATAAATTGGCCACATCATTTTTGGTGTTTGCTAAAGCATCCTTACGTTCTTGTTCAATATCTTTTTGAGCAGAAGTCTTGATACTTTGAGCATCGTTTCTTGCAGTTGTGATAATTTGGTCACTTTGTACTTGAGCAGATTGCTTAGCATTATTAATAATGCCAGTTGCATCTTCTCTAGATTTTGCCAAGGCGTCTTCACGTTGCTTTGCTAAATCTTCAGCGTCCTTACGTGACTTTTCTGCAGAATTGATGTCATCGGCAATCTTGTTAGCACGTTTTTCCATCATTTCTGATAATGGCTTCCATGCGAATTTCATGATAAGCAACATTAACACAATGAATACAAACGCGGTGAAAATCATATTACCGTAGTACAATCCACCACCATCGGTCACAGCGACAGTTGGCAATAATGAATGTGAAAGCATCTATTGACACCTCCTTAACTGAGAATAGAAGAATTATTTTTCCTATTACTTGTTCATGTAAACTAGAGAAAGAACAAGTGAAATAATTGGCATAGCTTCGACCAAACCAACACCAATAAACATGTTAGTTCTTAATTGACCAGTCATTTCTGGTTGTCTAGCCATTCCTTCTAGAAATTTTGAAACAACAATACCGTTACCGATACCAGCACCGATAGCGGAACCACACATAGCGATACCTGCAGCGATTACACCCATGGTAAATCCTCCTTAATAATAAATAAAATTATTCCTCAGGTTGAAGCTTTTGAGAAATGTATACAAAAGTTAGTGTTACGAAAACAAATGCTTGAACACTCCCAATAAAGATTGAGAACGCATCCCAAATCATAGCAATGAAGATACTTGGGATAAAGCTTAGTGCTCCCATTGAAAAAGCTAATTTTGTAACCATTCCTAGAAGCAATTCACCTGCGAAAATATTACCGTATAAACGTAAACCTAGAGTTAAGAAATTAGCTAACTCTTCGAAAACGTTTAAAGGAAACAATAACTTAAAAGGCTTAAAATAACTTCCTACGAAGTAGCCTTTAAAACCTAGTTTTGAGACCCCTAAGAAATGAGCTAATGATAATGACAATGCTGCCAATGTCAAAGCTACAATAGGATCAGCGGTTGGACTCTTAACATATGTAACACCACTATAATCAATTTGGAATAGTAATCCCATTTGATTAGAGATGAAGATGAATAAGAATAATACAAATGCATATAGTCCAAAAGCACTGGCCTCAGATCCTGAAATCGATCCCTTAACTATTCCGTTGGTAAAATCTACAATCATTTCTAGGAAATTTTGCTTTCCTGATGGAATAACTTGTAGCTTTCTTGAACAGATAAAAACTAATAAAAATGTAAATACAGCAGCCACAGTAACAGCAACCATATTACCAATATTAAAAGTTAGTCCAAATAGTTTAAAAGTGGATATTGGATCATTCACAGATTATCACCCCTTTTCGCAACCTAAGCATACTAAACATTAACATTACATTAATGATAGTTTTAACTCTTAAGATGATGTATTTCTCTTTCAAAATACAATAAGATAGTACCACCATTCAGGCTTCATTTCAAAATAAAATAGTTATTTAACACAATTTTTACAAAAATTACAATTTGTGCTTTACAAATTGTAAAAAATGTATCTTGGACTTTTAGTATAAAGTTATGAATAAATAAAAAAATCCATCGCGAAAAAGACGATGGATTTTTATTTATTTAGTCCCAAATAGACGATCTCCGGCATCACCTAATCCAGGTACAATGTAACCGTTTTCTAAATGATCATCTAACGCAGCAGTGTATATATCTACGTCACCATGGGCTTTTTGAAGTGCTTCTACACCTTCGGGAGCAGCTACCAAGCACACAAATTTAATATTACTTTCGTCGACACCACGCTTGATTAAAGCATCAATTGCCATAATGGCAGAACCACCTGTAGCAAGCATTGGATCAACAACAAAAATTTGACGTTTGTCAATATCACTTGGTAATTTCACAAAGTATTCATGAGGTTCCAAAGTGTCTTCATCACGATACATACCGATATGACCAACCTTAGCGGCTGGAATTAAATCTAAGATACCATCAACCATACCGATACCAGCACGAAGGATGGGCACAACCGCAACCTTCTTACCAGATAGTTGCTTTGCATGTGCGATACCTTGTGGAGTTTTTACATCAAAGTCTTCTAGTGGCATATCTCTAGAAACTTCGAAAGCTAACAATGAAGCAATTTCATTTACAACTTCACGAAATTCTCTAGTTCCGCAATTTTCGTTTCTAATAATCGTTAACTTGTGTTGAATCAATGGATGATTCATTACTTGAAATTTTCCCATGATTGATCTCCTTTAATCAAAAATTGGATGTGATTGGGTTAATTGGGATACTTCTTCTTTTACTTCATTTAGAATATTTTCGTCGTTATGATGTTCGATTGCACGTGTTATCATCTTTGCAACTTTACGTGAATCTTTTTCATCGAACCCTCTAGAAGTAATCGCAGGAGTTCCTAATCTTAATCCACTTGTAACAAATGGACTTAATTTCTCATCAGGAATTGCTTCCTTATTAGTTGTAATCTTAAGTGAATCTAATAGGATTTGAGCTTCTTTCCCATTTAATTCAGTCTTGGTTAAATCTAAGACCATCAAATGGTTATCGGTACCACCAGATACCACCTTGATAGTATCACTGTTGTTAAATTCATCTGCCATTGCAGCAGCATTTTTAATAACTTGTTTTGAGTATTCTGTAAATGCTGGTTGCAAGTCTTCAAAGAAACAAGCAGCCTTACCAGCAATCACGTGTTCCAATGGTCCACCTTGTGATCCAGGGAACATTGCAGAATTAATCTTTTTAGCATATTTTTCGTTAGACAAAATCATTCCACCACGAGGACCTCTTAGAGTCTTGTGAGTGGTGGTAGTTACGACATCGGCAATTCCGATGGGACTTGGATGTAATCCGGTAGCAACTAGTCCAGCAATGTGGGCCATATCTACCATTAAGTATGCGCCAACTTCGTCGGCAATTTCTCTGAACTTATTCCAGTCGATGATACGGCTGTAAGCTGAAGCACCAGCAACAATAATTTGTGGTTGAACTTCCTTTGCAATTTCTAAGATATCATCGTAGTTAAGACGTTCAGTCTTTGGATCTAGGCCGTATGAGAATGATTGGTAAATCTTACCTGAGAAGTTTACCTTGGCACCGTGGGTTAGATGTCCCCCTGCGTTTAGGTCCATTCCTAAAATCTTATCTCCAGGTTTCAAAAATGCTGAGTACACAGCTTGGTTAGCTTGTGAACCTGAATGTGGTTGAACATTAACATATTCAGCCCCAAATAACTTCTTAGCACGTTCAATCGCTAATGTTTCTGATTTATCTACAAATTCACAACCACCGTAGTATCTCTTACCAGGATATCCTTCGGCGTATTTGTTAGTTAAAACAGAACCTTGCGCAGCCATTACAGCGTTTGATGCGATGTTTTCTGACGCAATTAGTTCAATTGTGTTTTCTTGACGAGTTTGTTCATTCTTAATTACATCCCATAATTCTTTGTCTTCATTTTGGTAATCGTATTTCATGATAGAAGTGCCCCCTCAAAATTTACGTAACTATTTATTAAAATGTTTTTGTCCAGCAGATTTATTCAATCTGTTCATATATGCTTCACCAATTCCTTGATTTGCAAAACCTTGGGTCAAGATTGATTTTACTTCTTCTTCATTATCAAAATGTCTTAGTCCTGCAAATAAAGCATGACTTGCTGATAAGACGGTATCTCCTAATGAAAATGTTTCAACATTATCAGGCCAATTGATATCATTTAAAACAGTATCAATTGCCATGACTCCAACAGTATGATCTTGTTTAGATGCCCATTTAGCAGCTTCTTTGAAGTCGCTAATAGCGTCTACAATATAGACTTGTGCTGATGGTGCGTAATGTTTGTACTTCATTCCAGGTGCCTTTGGAATTTGACTATCAGATAGATGAACTCGTTCGTCTAGCACTGGTTTATTAATAATTTCTTCGATTTGTTCAGCTGAAATAGCACCCGGTCTTAATATGGCAGGTTGATCAGTCGACATATCCAAGACAGTGGATTCAACACCGTATTGGCATTCTCCATCATCTAAAATCCCTGCAATCTTACCTTTTAAATCATGATAAACATGCTTGGCCAAGGTAGGACTGGGTTTCCCAGATGTGTTAGCAGATGGTCCCACAATTGGCACTCCTGCTTCTCTAATCAATGATAGTGTAACCTCATTATTAGGATTTCTAAATGCTGCAGTATCTAATCCACCGGTAACGGTTTTAGATAATACATTGTCTTTCAAATTAAAAATAATAGTTAATGGTCCAGGCCAAAATGTATTAATTAGCTTCTTTGCCTCATCAGACAATGGTTGTGCGTATCTTTCAACCATTTCTGGGCCGTCAACATGGACGATTAAAGGATTATCACTTGGACGTCCTTTAGCCGCGTAAACTTGCTTAACCGCATCTTCATTAGTTGCATCAGCTCCTAAACCATATACCGTTTCAGTTGGAAAAGAAACTAACTTTCCATCCGCGATATCTTTAGCAGCGTCAGATAAATCATCTGCAGTGTATATCTTTGTGTCCATAAATAAATACATCCCCCCTAATAATTAACTCGAATCATTCTCGGATTGCCGAAAAAGTCATCACGATTGGTGACCTCGCATCCTGGAATTGATTCGGTAAAAATCTCGGTTACTGCTTCAGTTTGTTTAAACCCAATTTCAAGATATAAACTACCGTGAACAGTGTCCTTCTTTATTTTAATATAATCTGCGATTTTTTGATACATAAATAAGCCATTATTTTTTGCAAATAATGCTTCTTTTGGTTCGTGTTCTATGACACTTTCGTCCATATACTTGATTTCATCTTCGGAAATATAAGGAGGATTACTAATAATAACGTCATAATCTTCGGTTATTGCGTCAAACAGATCACTCTCGATGAACCTAACGTTCGTTTCGTTCATTTCATTGTTCAAACCCGCTACCTGTAAGGCTTTTGCGGAGATGTCAGCAGCATCTACCTGCCAGTCTGGATGTTCCTTACTAATTGAAATGGCAATTGCACCACTTCCGGTTCCCATGTCGAGAACTTTTAGGTATTTTTGATCAGCAAAATCAGTCAATAGCCACTCTACTAATTCCTCTGTTTCGGGGCGTGGAATTAGGACTCTATCATCGACTTTAAAACGATTACCATAAAAATCAGTCTCACCGATGATGTATTGAGCCGGTTGGCCATTTAGATATTGGTCAATCCAATCGAAGTATCTTTTGACGTCTTCTTGTTTCATTTCGTCACGATAATGCAAGAGTAAGTGGGTATTATCGAAGCCAAACATTTCCATTAAGAACAGCTTGGCGGTCTCCTCATCTAAATTTTTTCCGGAGATAAGAAAAGAAGCCCTCTTCTGGGCTTCAAAATAAGTCATATTAGTCATTCTTTAGTTGCTCCAACTTGGCAGTTTGGTCAGATAGAATCAATGCGTCAATGATATCTTCTAAGTCACCATTCATAACCTTATCCAACTTGTTAACTGTCAAACCAATACGGTGATCAGTAACACGGTTTTGAGGATAGTTGTAAGTTCTAATTCTTTCTGAACGATCACCAGTACCCACGGCTGATTTTCTTTCAGCGTCATACTTATCTTCTTCTTGTTGTTGGTAATAATCGTATACACGTGACTTCAACACTTGCATTGCCTTAGCACGGTTTTGTTGTTGTGAACGTTCATCTTGCATAGCAACAACAATCCCTGTTGGCAAGTGGGTCATTCTAACAGCTGATGAAGTTTTGTTAACGTGTTGTCCACCGGCACCAGATGCACGGTAAACATCAGTCTTAATATCTTTTGGATCAATATCTATATCAACATCTTCAGCCTCTGGCATAACACCAACGGTAGCAGTAGAAGTATGAATACGACCAGCTGATTCAGTTGAAGGAACACGTTGCACACGATGAGCACCGTTTTCAAACTTCAATTTAGAATAAACATTTTCACCTTGAATCATGATGGCAATTTCCTTAAAACCACCAACTTCAGTGTCGCTTTCATCAATGATTGATGTCTTCCAGCCTTGGCTTTCAGCGTAACGGATGTACATGTTGTATAGGTCAGCAGCAAATAGACTACCTTCATCCCCACCAGCAGCACCGTGGATTTCCATGATGATGTTCTTGTCATCATTAGGGTCCTCAGGTAATAGCATAATCTTGATTTGTTCTTCAAGTTCAGCCTTTTGTGGTTCTAGTTCACTAATTTCACTCTTAACCATTTCATTCATGTCATCGTCTAGCTTTTCAGCAAGCATAGCCTTGTCGTCTTCAAGTTGTGAGACAACGTCCTTGTACTTGTTGTAAGCAGCAACAACTTCTCTTAGACTACCTTCTTCTTTAGATAGTTCCATGAAACGTTTTGTATCTGCGATAACTTCTGGGTCACTGATCAATTCGTTTAGTTCATCGTATCGATCAACTACTGATTGCAGCTTTTCAAATATTTCATCCATTAATTATTCCTCACTTTCCCATTTCGTCCAAAGGTGGGTTGAAATAATGCTTACGACATACTGGGTAGTATGATTCGTTTCCACCTACTTGAATTTGTTCACCTTCATATACTGGTTGATTGTCATGGAAACGAAGGTTCATTGTAGCCTTGCGACCACAGAACCAACAAATTGTCTTCATTTCTTCAATCTTGTCAGCATATAACAATAACGCTTCAGATCCTTCAAATAACTTGTTTTGGAAGTCATTCTTTAGACCAAATGCGATTACTGGAATCGATAGTTCATCGACAATTTTTGCTAATTGTAAGACGTGAGCCTTAGTTAAAAATTGGGCTTCGTCAATTAAGATACAACTAGCATCTGGGTCAATTTCTTTGACCATTTCAAAGCAATCAGAATCCGCTTCAATCACATGTGCACCTCTGCTTAATCCTACTCGGGATGCAACAGTACCTCTTTCTTCCCTTGTGTCCAATGCACTTGTCATGATTACGACTGATTTACCTTGTTCTTCATAATTATGAGCAACTTTGATGATTTCAATGGACTTTCCACTGTTCATTGCCCCGTAGCGATAATATAGTTGTGCCATGATTAAACTCGCTTTCTGTATTTTTTCATTTATTATTATAGCTGATTTACGAATTAATTTCGACAGTTCCAAAGAATTTACATCATTTTACTGAAATAATGCAATTATTCGGTCTATAATAGTAAAGTATGATAAAATTTTGTGTATTAATTAATTAAGGAGTACAAGCAATGTCTATAAGAAGCGAATTTGCGACTTTTGCTGGTAAGTCTTCATACTGGTTTTTACATACCTTTATGAACGGAGGAAGTTCTCTTCCTGGAAAGATTACCACCGCAATTGATCCAGCGATTTTAAAACATCTAGGTCAAAACTATGACATTATTGTGGTTACTGGTACTAACGGAAAAACCCTAACCACTGCACTTACTGTTCAAGTGCTAAAACAAAAATACCAAAACGTTGTTACTAACCCATCTGGTTCAAACATGGAACAAGGTCTAGTAACTACATTCCTAAAAGCTAAAAATCCTAAGACCAACCGTCCACTTGCTGTCTTGGAAGTCGATGAAGCAAACGTTATTAAACTAACTAAGTATGTTAAACCAATCGCCTTTGTCTTCACTAACATCTTCCGTGATCAAATGGATAGATATGGTGAAATCTACACTACCTACAAGAAGATTATTGATGGTGTCAAACTAGCTCCAGAAGCTACTATCATCGCTAACGGTGATGCACCAATCTTTAACTCCGTTGATTTACCAAATCCAAAGATTTACTATGGATTCAAAAATCACGATGATGAAGATAACTTCAAGGCTGAACCAAATACTGATGGCGTCTTATGTCCAGTATGTCAAAATATCTTGCACTACCACTACATCAGTTACGCCAACCTAGGTAACTACTTTTGTGAACACTGTGGTTTCAAGCGTCCAGAATTAACTCATGAATTAACTAAACTAGGTGCACTAACTCCTAACTCATCTGACTTCACTGTCGATGGCCAAGACCTATCAATTGGTATTGGTGGAGTATACAACATCTACAACGCCCTAGCTGCTTATTCAGTTGGTCGTTTCTTAGACGTTGATTCAAAGGATATCGCTCAAGCATTCACTGCCAACGAACGTGTCTTTGGTCGCCAAGAATTAATCGACATTGATGGTAAGGAAACTACATTAGTATTGGTTAAGAACCCTGTTGGTCTAAACCAAGTTATCGATACCATCTCAAAGGAAAAAGATGACTTCTCACTAATCTGCCTACTAAACGCCAACTACGCTGACGGAATTGACACTAGTTGGATTTGGGATGGTGAATTCGAACGTTTCACCAAGATGCCAATCAAGAAGTTCATCACCGGTGGTGAAAGATACAAAGACATTACCTTTAGATTTAAGGTTGCTGGTGTGGATGAAAACATCCATGAAGTGCAACCTAACCTAGAAAAGGTTGTCGAAGAAATCCCTAGTCTACCAACTAAGAAGGTTTACATCCTAGCTACCTACACTGCAATGCTTCAATTAAGAAAAGACTTTGCAGAAAAAGGTTACATTAAGGGAGGTATGGAATAATGACCAAAGAATATACATTACACATTGCCCATCTATACGGTGATTTGATGAATACCTACGGTGATTTAGGAAATATCTTAGTTCTTAAATACTATGGAAAGAAAATGGGCATCAACGTTGAATCACAAGTCGTTAGTTTAGACGAAGACTTCAAGTCTGATGACTATGACATCGCCGTATTCGGTGGTGGCCAAGATTTTGAACAAAGCATTGTTTCAAAAGACTTCCAAACCAAAAAAGACGAAATCAAAAAGTTCATCGATTCAGATGGTTGCTTGTTAGCTATCTGTGGTGGTTACCAACTTCTAGGTAAGTACTACATCGATGCTGAAGGAAACAAGATTCCTGGTATCGGCGTATTAGATCACTACACCGAACAACAACATGACAACCGTTTCATCGGTGACATCAAGATTAAGAACAAGGAAACCGGTGAAGTTTACCACGGTTTCGAAAACCATCAAGGTGTTACTTACACTGGAAATGGCGAACGTCCATTGGGTGACGTTGAACAAGGTTACGGTAATAACGGTACCGATCAAGCTGAAGGTGCAATCTTCAAAAACGTATACTGCACTTACTTCCACGGTCCTATCCTAGCTAGAAACAACATCATCGCAAAACACATCTTAATCAAGGCGTTGAAACGTCGTTACCCTAACGATGACTTCTCTGCTCAAGAAAAGATTGACGTTTCAGAATCATATTAATAAACAAAAAGACGGATACATTAAGTATCCGTCTTTTTTTATTTGTTTTCGTTTAAATAGGTTTCAATCAAAGGTTTACGACGTTCAATATAATATTCGTTTGGTGATACCGGATGAATGCGGTTGGATAGAAATACCATAGCGTGTTTCTTTTCAGGAATGATGACGATAAAGGTTCCGGTAAAACCAGATTGCCAGATAAATGGCATCCCCTCGTAATCAATCCTTTCAAAACCATAGCTTCTTCCTAAATCATGCTTAGTCTGGTCGGTGTAAAAACCACGGACTGTGTCAGAACTTAGTACCGGATTGTCGTCTGGATTCAAAACTGATTCCACAAACAGCAATAAGTCATCCATATTACTGAATAGTCCGGCTGAACCACAGTCCTCACCTAGCACTTGTGCTTTTGGATCATGAACATGGCCTTGTAACAAACCGTGTTCTTCATCGTATGTGGTTGGCACACACTTCTTCGCATCAGGATGAAATGAACTGTTAACCATGTGTAATGGTTTTAAGACCAATTCCTCAATTAAAGGTTGAATGGTCTTACCGGTTACCTTCTTAGCAATTAATCCTAAGAAGATAAAGTTCACGTCAGCGTAGTGCATTTCGTGATTTAAACCAGCACCCGCTTTCAATCCCAACAACGCTTTAATTAGCTCATCATGGTCTAGTTGATCACGATGTGGAATGTAGCCCTCAATTCCTGAAGTGTGGGTAATTAGATTACGCACGGTCACTTCTGGATATTGCCATTCTGGTAAGTAATCACTGATTGAATCTTCTAGTGATAGTTTACCGTCTTCGACTAGTTTTAAAATCACCATTGTGGTTCCGACGACCTTAGTCAAAGAAGCCATGTCATAAATCAAATGACCATCGGTTAAGGGCACCTCTTTAGGCACTAATTGCTTGTTTCCAATCAGATGGCGTTGAGTGCCATCTTCATCAATAAATGCGTAGTTAACGCCGGGAACAACACCATCGTCAACTAACTTTTGAATCGCCAATTCCGTCTTATTATATTTCATCGTCTTCATCACCTAATTATAGATTGTTACCAATAAATTGTGAGTTGTATAAGTCAGCATAGAAACCGTTTTGTTCCATTAATGACTTGTGGTTACCTGTTTCTCTAATTTGTCCATGGTTCATCACAATAATCTTTTCTGCGTTTTGCACAGTTGATAATCTGTGGGCAACAACGAAACTGGTACGACCTTGAATCAAACGGTCCATTGCGTCTTGGATTAGTGATTCAGTTCTAGTATCAACTGAACTGGTTGCTTCATCCAAGATTAGGATTTCTGGGTTAGCTAGGAATGCACGGGCAATTGTAATCAATTGACGTTGACCTTGAGAAACGTTTGATGCTGCTTCATTTAATACAGTATCGTATCCGTCAGGCAACTTTTCAATGAATTCGTCTGCTTGAGCTTCCTTAGCTGCTTGATATACTTCTTCATCGGTTGCGTTAGCATTACCATACTTGATGTTATCAAAGATGGTACCGGTGAATAACCAGCTATCTTGTAGCACCATTGAGATGTGTGATCTAAGTTCACTACGTGAATATTCACGAGTATCAACACCATCTAACTTAATTGATCCAGAATCAATATCGTAGAAACGTTCTAGCAAGTTAATGATAGTAGTCTTACCAGCACCGGTTGGTCCAACGATGGCAACAGTGGTTCCCTTTGGAACATCTAAATTGAAGTCCTTAATTAAAGGAGTGTCTTCAACGTATCTGAAGTTAACATCTTCGAACTTAATCTTGTCGTTAGTTTCTTCATGTGCCAACTTTACGTCTAAGTCTTGCATTTCAGGTTCATCTAGGACCTTAAAGATACGTTCAGCAGATGCGATAGTTGATTGAATGGTGTTAGTTAAGTTAGCTAAGTTGGTGATTGGTTGGTTGAACATGTTGACGTATTGTAGGAATGCTTGAACATTACCTAAAGTAACGGCACCTGCGGCAACCTTGATTCCACCAAAGATGGCTACGAAAACGTAGTTTAAGTTCTTAACGAAGTTCATTAATGGGAACATGAAACTAGATACGAATTGAGCCTTCCATGCGTAGCTGTAGTACTTATCGTTTTGTTCTTCGAATTGCTTGATGGCTTCTTCTTCACGGTTGAAAGTCTTGATGATGGTGTGACCAGCAAAGTTTTCTTCAACTTGACTGTTAACATCACCCAAGTGGCTTTGTTGCTTACTGAAGAAACGTTGTGACTTAGGAGCAACTACCCCTACGATGATTCCAATTAATGGAAGTGTACAGATAGCAACCAATGTTAGTGAGAAACTAATGGTTAACATCATGTATAGCACACCAAAGAATAGAAGCACACTGGTGATGAATTGCGTTAAGTTGGTTTGAAGCATGGTAGAAATGTTATCCATATCGTTGATCATTCTAGACATGATATCCCCATTGGAATGAGTGTCATAGTATGAGATTGGTAAACGTTCTAGTTTAGCTTTCAAATCCTTTCTCAACTGGTAAACAACCTTTTGAGAAATGTAAGTCATAATGAATTGTTGACCAACGTTGAATAACGCAGCCAAGATATATAATGAAGCAACTGTAATTAGGATATGTCCAACCGCTGTAAAATCGATTGGAATTGACGAAACGTGTAAGCCTTGTTTCTTCATCACAAAGGCCTTCATAACACCCTTGTAAATTTCAGTTGTAGCTTCCCCTAAAATCTTAGGAGTAACAATTTGTAGTACCACGGCAGCGATTGCCATGATTAATGTGAAGATGATTCCTAGCATCCATGGTTTAACATACTTCACTAAGCGCCATGTTGCTGACCAGAAATTTTCTGCTTTTGCGCCTTTTCCTTTTCCATGATTATGCACGGTCGTCATCTCCCTTCTTAATTTGTGAGTCTAAGATTGCACGGTAATAAGGGTTATCCTTGGATAGTTCTGCATGAGTACCTGATCCAACGACCTTACCATTGTTCAATACCAAGATGACATCAGCATCGGCAACGGTTGAAATTCTTTGCGCAACAATTACTGTTACAGCACTTTGAATCTTTTCATCCTTGTTCAATGCTTGTCTTAATTCAGCATCAGTCTTGAAGTCCAATGCTGAGAATGAGTCATCAAATACATAAACGTCAGCATTCTTTAGAATCGTTCTAGCAATTGCCAAACGTTGTTTTTGTCCACCAGAGAAGTTGTCCCCGTTTTGTTCAACACGGGTGTCTAATCCGCCTTCTTCTTTAACGAAGTCGGCTGCCTTAGCAACTTCTAGTGCATGCCAGATTTCATCATCTGTAGCATCTTCATTACCATACATCATGTTTTCTTTAACAGTACCTGTGAATAGGACTGCCTTTTGTTGAGTAATTGAGATTAACTTGTGAAGTTCTTTTTGTGCCATGTCCTTGATTGGAGTGTCATCAATCTTGATTTCACCACTTGAAACGTCGTATAGACGTGGAATCAAGTTAACCAAACTAGACTTACCAGAACCAGTTTCACCGATAATGGCAACGGTTTGGCCGGCCTTAGCTGAGAAATTAATGTCTTCAAGCGCTAATTTATTGCTGTCACCGTATCTGAAGTCAACGTGGTCAAATGAAAGACTAGCTGAATCAGATTTTGGTGCAACAGTTTCGTCAGCGTCGACAATTGAATCGTTAACATCTAATACTTCATTGATACGACTTGCTGATGCTTGGGCTCTAGGAATAAATACGAAAAGCATTGAAAGCATCATGAAACTAATCAAGATTTGAGTAGCATAAGTCATAAATGATACCAAGTTACCAACTGCAAGTGAGTTAGTAGAAATCATCTTGGCACCAAACCATACGATTCCAACGTTAGTTCCACTTAGGATGAAAGTCATAAGTGGGAACATTAATGAAGTAAGCATGAAGACTCTGATTCCTGTCTTAGCGTACTTGTTGTTGTACTTGTCAAAACGGTCTTGTTCATATTGATCACGGTTAAACGCACGGATAACACGAACACCGGTTAGCCCTTCTCTAAAGACCAAGTTCAATCTATCAGTTTGACCTTGTAACTTCTTAAATAGAGGTCCGGCAAATGACATGATGACAAATACAGAGACTAATAAGACACCTAATGCGCATAGGAAGACAACAGTAAGATGTGGACTCTTAACAAAAGCCAATACCATTGCACCCACTAACATAATTGGTGCCATTACCATCATTCTTAATACTTGAATCATTACGTTTTGGATTTGCACAACATCATTAGTATTTCTAGTAATTAATGATGCATCCCCAAACTTATCCAAGTCTTGGTCAGCTAAATAAATAATCTTACGGTATAAAGCTGATCTAATTTTCTTCCCCATCTTTTGGGATTGGGTGGCAGCAAAGAAGATGTTACCCCCCGCTGCTAGCACCCCGATAAACGCAACTCCTAACATCTTAAGACCTTGGGTCCAGATATAGTTAATATCATTTTGGGCGACCCCTTTGTCGATTAAGTTAGAAGTAACGGTTGGTAAATACAAGTCACATGAGACTTGCACAACCATAAATAGGACAGCTGCAACAACTGCCCACCATACTAAATACTTCTTAGCAAGTTTTATCATATTTACATTCACTCCGAACGATTTTTTTAGTATTTGCCGTTTTAAAATTCAAAAGATTATTATATACTCTACTCGTTGATTTTAAAAGGGATTGCATTACCCTTTTATTAAATACACACAAAGGAGTAATACTATGGGAAGTAATTCTGATGCATTAAGAAACGTTTTGACGTTTGTTAAGAACAATCCTGACAAGGTCATCATTAATAATAATAAGTACAACAACGCCATCCAAATGCTAATTCAAGACGACGTTGCTGTCGGTAATCCTGACCTCTTCTTCCCGAAAAATCGCATTCGTGCCAACCGCATGAATCGATCATTTTTAGAAGAAAACAGTCACCTTTTGGATTACTTCAGTGAAATGACTGATACAAGCTCCATGGCGTTTAACGACGTTTGGATTTCTACCAGTCATATCTTAGACCTAGGTAAATATTTCCTCGATTTATCTTTTGAATAATCACATTATACTATAACAAAATTTTTATACTATAAAAAGCAACAACTTGACGTATTTTGTTGTAAATAGTATTATTTTATACTGTTAGTTTAAAAAATGGAGTTATGAAATGAACAGTAAGATTGCCGCGATTATCATCTCAATTTGTGAATTCTTCCTAGTGGCCCTATATACGGCGACCGGAATGGTATACGCATTTTCGGATGGTATCGACATTGAAAATGCCGTTATGATCGGCTCACTATTCTTTGTCCTCGCTCTATGCTATTTAATTCAAATCATCTTTAATTTCTTTTTGAGAAGCATCTTCGCAAAGGAAGTCTTTTTAGGCATTTTAGTCCTAGTCTTTTTTGCAGCATGCATGCTTACTCCTGATATTAATCTTGAATTAGTAGTCATTAATTGGATTGTGATTATCGCAAACATTTTAAACGTGATGGATTTAGACTTATTAAAATTTTAAGTAGGACATTTTGTCCTACTTTTTTCTTATGTTTTCGATAAATAAAACTGGTTATTTTTTTATACTCATATATAATAGTAGTAATTTAATTAAGGAGTTATCCATTATGAGTAATGAAGCCCTACTGATTATTGATTACACAAACGATTTCGTTGATGAAAAAGGAAAGCTAACCGTTGGAAAACCTGGCCAAGTGCTAGTTGATTACATCGTTGATTTAGCCGAAGAATTTCGTCAAGCTGGCAAGTGGGTTATCCTACCAACCGACTTGCATCAAGAAAATAACCCCTACCACCCAGAAACTAAGTTATTCCCACCACATAACTTAAAGGATACCTGGGGTCGTGATTTCTACGGAAAACTAAACGACTGGTACAACGAACACAAGGATGAAGAAAAGGTCTACATGTACGACAAGACTAGATACAGTGCCTTTGCCGGAACTGATTTAGATCTTCGTCTCCGTGAAAGAAAAGTAGATACATTACACCTAGTGGGTGTCTGCACAGATATCTGTGTATTACACACTGCTATTTCCGCATACAACTTAAATTACGACGTTGTCGTTCATGAAAAAGGTGTTGCTGGATTAACCCAAGCTGGTCATGACTTTGCTCTAAGTCACTTCAAGGGCAGCCTTGGTGCTACAGTTAAGTAAACAAAAAGAAGCTATCAAACGATAGCTTCTTTTTTATTGGCTTTTACTTGTGTAGCTTGAAGTATTGGCCGTTCTTCTTTAGAAGGTAACCCATACCCTTACCTTGGATACTAGTACCATTCATGTACTTAGCGCTCCAAATCTTGATATGTGTCTTTGAATCAATTGGTTCGTTGGTTGATTTTTGCTTTTGTTTGAATAATGAAGGATACTTCTTCTTCAACATTGACAAGAACTTGCCACCAAACTTGTATTGGTAATCCTTCTTGCTGCTCTTAGTACTTGCAACGTATAATGCGTTGTTGATTTGATTCTTCTTGTTCTTAGGTTTCTTACCAAAACCATCGATACGAGTAACAGTAGTTAATTCTTGACCGTTTAAGTCATATAGTTGGTTCATAACATAGTCGGTTAATGTGTGAACACCTTGAGCATGTAATGCCTTGTTGGCGTCGATTAATTGATCCACAGTACCGTACTTAGTTGACTTACCATCCATACCTAAGTTGTAACGATCAGAGAATGCATAACCATTTTCTTCAGTGGTATCAACGAATGATGAATCGTTGTGAACTGGCATGTAGTGACCTGGGAATTCAAAGTCAGTGATTCCTAATTCCTTGAATAGGCTTGCGTTTTTCGCAATCACAACATCGGTCTTCTTGCTGTTATTCTTAGTAATTGGTTGTAATGATGAGAATCCTTCGTAAGCAACGTGTGAATCTAGAGCTGCGTTTGAATGGAATGTCTTACCATCTTTACTCTTCTTAGTTGAAGCTTGAGTTCTAACGTCTTGGTTATCACTTGCTCCTACTGGTACCCAAGTTGATAGGTAACCTGAAACCATTGGGTTGCTTGCACCAAATACTTGAGTGTTGTCTAGGTGTAGGTAACCTTCAGCATCTGTCTTAACAACGTACTTGCTTGCTTCTTGATCATTGTGGAATACAGTCAAACCATCCTTGGTAGTCATTAATTCTGGACGGTATTCTTGGTTCTTGTGGTCTGCACCCATGTAAATCTTGATTGGGCTAGTGATGGATACATCTGGATTGTTTGAAGTTACTGATAAGTAACCTGATTGACGACCAGTTGCACTAGTGCTGGTTGGTGTTAAGTCACCTTGACCGAAACGAACTGAAGTCAAAATGTCGTTTCCTTGCATTCTCATTTGTTGTCCACCAGAAACGTATTTAACACGGTCTTTTAGCATGGTGGTGATTGAGTCGAAGTATGGTGACTTGGTAGCCATGTATTGGTCACCTTCTAGGTATAGATCACCATAGTAGACACGAGGAACTACATCCTTGTTTGAAAGTAGTAATGAGTAAGCTGCTGGAATGTTGTATTCTGCATACTTCTTGTTAGTTGCAAATTGATCTTGATCGTAAATCTTGATAGCCTTGTTCAATACTGCCTTAGTAGGAGCATTTGGGTTATCCTTTGAAATATCAGAAATGATGTTAGCGATAAATGTTTGCACACCATCATGAACGTTTAGGAATGAGTAGTTTGGAGTAACTTTGTTTTCAGTATAGTCATCTCCACGGTTTACCCAGTCATTAGTGATAACTTGGCTAAGTTGACTACGCTTACCTGGAGCTAATGTAAATGGATATACTAATGTGTTAGTGTTATCCATATCATGAGTTAATCCCTTGTTACCGTCTTGAGCAACTGATACACGTGATTCTGGCGCACCATCTTCAAGTAGGTTCAAGTGAGCATTAGCTTTAGCGTCTGATGTCATGTTGAAACGCTTAACTTGGAAGTTTTCGATTAACTGAGTAATGTCGTAATCCATACTTCCAGTAGCATCTTCTCTACCACCATCGAAGTTACCATTTGCACCCTTGCCTAAGATTGAACTGATATTCATTAGGTAGTAGAAGTTGTTTAAATCTTCTGCTTGAACAGTTGGGTTTGAGTTATCAACATCATTAGCTAATAACAATTCATAGTTCTTGTAGTTGTTCTTCTTTTGCATGGTGTAAGCACGACCTAGCAATCTGTATCTAGAATTGGCATTCTTGGTAGTCTTGCTGTTAACGTACTTAAAGCTTCCACCTTGTAGGTTACCCCATCCATATACCGGCTTTTCACTCTTAACATTCCAGATGCTTTGAGTCTTGATGAAACCTGTCATGGCAGTGTGTAGCCAATTAACATGCTTAGTCTTAGTAATGGTCTTTTCAATGTTAGTTTGGATGTTTAAAACAGCTTTATGAAGCTTCTTAGCATCACTCTTAACATTGTATTTCTTCTTGTCATTAATGTTTAGTGACTTATTAAAGTAGTTAGCATAGTTAGCCTTAACAGTCTTACTTGGCCACCAGTACATTAGAATTGGTCTGTAATCTTTTTTAGTTGATTTTGACCACTTCTTACCATTACGGTAAATCTTCTTTGGTTGGTACCAAGTATCAGCAGTTAAATAACCATCAATGTTAGTTACGTATTTTTTAGTAAACTTAACTGGTGCATTGAATTGGTTAAATTGCTTAATTTGACTATCACTAAATGATCTAGGCTTGATTAATGTGACTTTCTTGTATGTAGTAGTCTTAGTTGCACTAGCATTTTTATCAGTGGTTGTTGTTTGGTTGTTAGTAGTATTGTTAGTACCATTATCCTTGCTGGCATCACCAGTAGCTACTGTAACATTGTTGTTATTAGTAGCTTGGTTAGCGTTAGCAGTGTTATTGGTAGTTGCAACTGTTGTGGTTGCTGGTGTTGTAGCAACTGGCGTTGTTGTAGTTACTGGTGTTGCTGTAACTGGTGTTGTTGTAACCGGTGTTGTAGTTGCTGGTGTTGTAGTTGCTGGTGTTGTAGTTGCTGGTGTTGTGGTGTTGTTACTGTCATTACCAGTCACAGGTGCTGGAATTGGAGTAGCGTTTGATGCGTTAACTACTTGGTTGTTAGTGTTGGCATCTGTACCGTTTGAGTTCGCAGCATTGGTACCAGCTGGGTTATTGTATTCCTTATCATTCTTACCATCTGAACTATCACTATGAGCACTTGCTTCACCAGTTGTAACTGTTGAAGTTGCAGTGCCACCCTTATCAGTATCACTCTTGGTAGTAGTAGTGTCTGTGGTAGTTGTAGTGCTTGCGCCTTGTTGGGCAGCTGTGGTAGTTGCTGTGGGTTGGACAGTAGCTTTTACAGTCGTCTTATCAGCCGCAGGAGTTGCATCAGCATGAGCTGTTGCTTGGGTCATGTAGAAACCAGTTCCCATGGTAACGGCTACAACGGCAGCGATTACCCATGATTTACCAGATTTGTACATTCTATAATGTAACTTTGAATCTTGGTTATAATTCATAACTTAAAAACCCCTAACTAAAAATTTATAATTGAAACAAAAGGAATTATATACTTTATATAATCATTTTTAAAGAAAGTTTTAAGTTTATTTTAAGTTTCAGATGATTTTTAAAGTTATTGTAATATAAGAATGCCTATAAATAAGGTCTATAATTCATTTTGCTTCAAATATTACATGTTTGTTACTTTTAAGAAATCTAGGCTTTTAAGCTTATTATTTTTTAATTTTTGCCCCTATTAGTGATCGATTTAAATAATCTGATTTAAGACACATCAAATAAGAATACAATAAAATATAAATGCCATTTTTAGACACTGTGTATAATTTTCTATCATAATGGTTAAATCTTTCTAAAGGCACCAATCCACCACCGCAAAGCCATTTAGCCAATAAATTGATGCTTTTACTTTATAAATTTGCCATATACGATGAAGGATTTTTTATTTTCATCTTTCATTCTAAAAACCGGATTTACTTTTCTCTCATATTAAAGTTGTAAAATACGAATATTCCTTTTCAATATAGCTGATAACTACTAAGGGGGAGAAAAATTGAAAAAGAATAACAATAAGACTGTACGATTACTATGTATATTCGCAAATTTATACCTATTAATCTCTAGTCTGGTATTTGGCCTAATCCTTTTGGAGACCTCCAATCGGATGGAAACTGAGGGATTTTCCCAAATATATAGCTGGTTTTACGTCCTCTCGCTAATTACCCTAGTAATTTGTTTGATTGCACAATTACTAATCATGTTCATTGGAAAAGTGCAATTAAAAAAGCTAGCCATTTTTGAGATTGCCTTCGTAATTTTTGAAGTCATTCTCTTCACGTTAGACGTAATTGACTGGCCACTGATGATTAAGACAATCTTAACTGCCTTAATCGTGTTGGTTTTACATATACTATAATCTTCTCTAAGAATCCTTATCTGCCATATGATAAGGATTTTTTAGTAAATAAAAAACGCCACTATCAAGTGACGTCTGTGTATTAAATGTTATTTGTAATGAATATTGAGATCAATGCCAATGCGGCTGGCAAACCTTGTGTGATGATAATCTTCTTGTTAGCGGTAAAGCCACCAAAAATGGCGGCAACGACCACAAATCCTATAAATAGATATAGGTTAAAAGTTGCAATTGATTGTGGTAGAACAAACATCGTCAATAGAATGCCGACACCAATAAAACCGTTGTATAGTCCTTGGTTAGCCATACTAATCTTGGTCTCAGGTGTAAATAGGTATTCCATCGATAGATCAAATGCCTTTTGAGCCATCTTGGTACGACTAAAGAACATCTCTAGAATCATAATGAACAATGCTTCAATCGCGACAATTAACGCTAATACATCACTGATAATTTGCAAACTAATCACCCCTTACACTTCGTTTAACTCGATTCTAACATATTAAAAAATAATATTTATTGGCCTAGTGTTATTTATGATTTATTTAAACAAATGATGCTACCTTAATAAACATCTAGGTGTCTATTATCTTGTGATTAAAATCATTTGTAGGCGATTATTTTAATTTTTTTATAAAACATTTTGTATAAATAAAAAATGTTAATAACTATCCTAAAAACGATGAATATTAATGAATTTAATTTTCGTATAAAATGCACTAATTGTGACATTTTCACTATATTTTAAGGTGATTATTGATATGTTAATCTATAAAAAAATATAGGAGAACGTATTATCAAATTTATACATAAAATTTATAACAACAAATCAAACAAAGCATCAAAAACTCGAAAGGAATCCTTAAAAACATCCTATCAAAAGGTTGCTAACATATTCGATCGTAATATTAAACGAATGAACAAATTCGGCGACGAAAAAAGATTCACCTTATATGCCTTATTATCTGCAATTCTGATGGCCATACTTATTGACCTCTTGGTTGTCGCGATTAGTTATCTATAATGAATCAATTATTTAGATTGATTAAAATAATATGATTGTTATCATAAAGTTTATTTGTTATTAGCTAGATAAAAGCTAGTTGATTTACAAAAATATATACAAAAAATAAAAAGCACCCTCACTTAATCGTGACGGTGCTTTTTTATGTACGCTTAGAAACTGAGTATACTGGATTCGAACCAGTAAATTAAGGATTCAGAGTCCTCTGCCTTACCAATTTGGCGAATACTCAATAACTGATTACATAATTAATATTAATACTCAAAATACCCTTATGTCAACGGTTATCAGCATTGACAGTGCTAAAAATGAATAGTAGTATAAATATATAGTGATTGATTAGTGATATTGCCCGCTGGTCAAACTGGTTTAAGACGTCGCCCTCTCAAGGCGGAGTTACGGGTTCGATCCCCGTGCGGGTGATAACAAAAAAAGACAGCCATGCACTGCACCCCAAAGTTTGTACAAAACTTTGGGGTGTTTTTGTGTCTAAATATAAAGTAGAAGATAAATTAAATGTAATTAACGCATACCTAAACGGTATGGGATCTCAAATGGTAGCTAGAAAA
>NZ_JBMHFD010000012.1:0-34253 GCF_049166695.1 Apilactobacillus intestinapis | reverse complement strand
TTTCTAGCTACCATTTGAGATCCCATACCGTTTAGGTATGCGTTAATTACATTTAATTTATCTTCTACTTTATATTTAGACACAAAAACACCCCAAAGTTTTGTACAAACTTTGGGGTGCAGTGCACCCTTCAGGTGTCTTTTTTTGCACTTCCCACATTTTAGGTATATATTACTTTTTATTAAAAACATAAAAAATTAAATATAAAAGTAGGCGAAAAATTATGCGTATTAATATTATTCAACATACTCCAAACGAACGACCAGGTTCGATTTTGGATTGGGCACATGACAGGGGACATGATGTTTACATTTACCATCCATACCAATTTGGTATTCTACCAAAGGTCGATGAAACAGATATGTTAGTTATCATGGGTGGCCCAATGAGTGTTAACGATGATATTGATTGGATTGAATTCGAACGCGATATTATAAAAGAACTTGCTGAAAAAGACGTTCCAATCTACGGTGCCTGTTTTGGTGCGCAACAAATTGCTAAGACATTTGGTGCCAAGATTACCACTTCAACAGCCAAGGAAGTCGGTTGGGCACCAGTATACTTAAGATCCGAACGCATTCCTGGAATTTACAACAAGCTTACTGCAATGCACTGGCACGGTGAAATGTTTGAAATTTCAAAGAACGGTGAATTATTATTCTCAAGTGACTTAGTAGAAAACCAAGGATTCATCATTGGTGACAGAATTGTTGGTTTACAATTCCACTTTGAATTGGGTACCGACGAAGTCAGAGAGATTGTTACTAACGACAACAAATACGTCGAAGGATCAGCCTTGAATCAAACTAATGAAGACATCCTAGCTAGACCAGTACCAAAGGAAAACAAGCAAGTGATGTATGCAATCTTAGATTACATCGCTAAGGGCAAATAATCGCCATTTTAGACACTTTATTAATCAGTAATATAAATAGACGAAACGTCTATTAAAATTGATTTAAACAATAATTTAATACGAAAAAAAGCATTCGAAGTTAATCGAATGCTTTTTTATTATTTACTGTTTTTTAAATGTCTTTGTTGTAGGTAGTAAACCGGAATACCGATTAATGTTAATAGTAATCCGACTAATGCCAAGCCAGTTTGAGTAATCAATGTTTCGGCAAGGATGAAGATACCACCAACTAAGGCGATGATTGGTACGATTGGGTACCATGGCACCTTGTATGGACGAATCATTTCTGGTTCCTTACGACGAAGCTTGAATACAGCAATGAATAGTAGACAGTTAAAGATCCACATAACGAACACTAACATGTCAGTTAATAGGTCAAAACTACCAGCAAAAATCATTAGAATTGCGATTACGAATTGGAAGATTCCTGAAGTGTAAGGGACGCGAGTCTTCTTTGAAAGTTTAGCGAACCAATCACTAAATGGAAGTGACTTGCTTTGACCCATGGCATAAGGAATTCTCATACCTGATAGGGTGTAACCGTTTAATGAACCGTAAACAGAAACTAGAATACCGATAGTAACTAACTTACCACCGAATTCACCGAATAGCTTGATAGCAGTTTCTGAAGCGGTGTTTTGGTTACCGGCGATGTGGTCAATTGGAAGTGTCTTTAAGAAGGCAACGTTTACCAATGTGTAGATAACCATAATCAAACTTAGACCGATAATGATGGCCTTTGGTAAGTTCTTCTTAGGGTTCTTAATTTCACCGGCAACGTCACAAACACCAATCCAACCATCATAAGCAAACATAGTTGCTAGTAAACCTGAACCAAAAGCAGTCCAGACATTGGAGTGATCACTTGGACTAATTGGTAAGAATGAAACGTGAACAGCACCAGGAATAAATAGACCAAAAATAGCAATAAGAATAATTGGAATTAGCTTACAAATAAGGGCAACTGTTTGAACGTTTCCACTAATCTTTGATCCCAATAAGTTAATGAATAACACACTCAATGCCACAATGATTGCCATTGGGTTTAGGATGTTTGGGTTTAAATGGAATAGGTTAATTAATTGTGTTGAGAAAATGATTGCTTCAGCGGCAATGTTGGCAGGGTAGTAGACCAAGATTTGGGCCCAACCCATTGAAAAACCAGTTAGCGGACCATAAGTATAATCAAGGTACTTGATGGCTCCACCGGTCTTAGGAATGGCAGCTGCTAATTCAGATACAGTCAAACCGGCACAGATAGTTAGTAATCCACCAACAATCCATGCTAATACGGTTAGTGTAAATGAATGAGTACTGTTAACAACGCTGGCGGTCTTAAAGAACACACCGGCACCGATAACAGTTCCCATAACTGTTGAAAGAGCAGCCATCATGCCAATTCCACGTTTTAATTCGTTTTCATGCATGACGAATATCCTCCTAGATAATTTTTAATATAAAAAAGGAAGGGGTCTAAATAGACACCCAACCTTTTTCGTAAATAATATTAGTTATTATTTGTCTTCGCTTTCAACATCGTGTTTACGTTGGAATTCAGCAATGTTCTTGTATTCAGTTTGAAGTTGACGACTCAAACGAATGTAGATAGGTGCTAATTCACGGTAAACTTTGTAGTTGTCAGGATTTGGCTTGTGGGCGTTAGTTACTCCAACGAAGTCCTTAACCTTTTCTAGGTCATCGATGATACCTAATGAGTACATACCTAATGTGGCAGCACCTAAAGCAGTACCTTCAAAACTTTCTGGAATAGTAACATCTTGTTCGAAGATGTCAGCTAACATTTGACGCCATAGTTCTGAACGAGCAAAACCACCAGTAGCTTGGATACTTGTTGGCTTGCCGATAACTTCTTCTAGGGCAAGACTAACAGTGTATAGGTTAAATACGATTCCTTCTAGAGCTGATCTAATCATATGAGCACGAGTGTGGATACGAGTTAAACCAAAGAATGAACCACGAGCGTTAGCGTCCCAGATAGGAGCACGTTCACCACCTAAGAATGGGTGGAATAGTAATCCATCAGAACCGGCTGGAATTTGTGAAGCAATTTCAGTTAATAGGTCGTATGAATCCATGTGCATTTGTTCGGCAGTAACCTTTTCAGGTGCACATAGTTGATCTCTTACCCAACGGAAGACGATACCACCGTTGTTAACAGGTCCCCCGACAACCCATTTGTCTTTTGATAAGTAGTAACAGAAAACACGACCCTTAGGATCAATAACAGGTTTGTCAGTAACGACACGAACGGCACCAGAAGTACCAATTGTAACAGCTAGAACACCTGGCTTAATAGCGTTAACACCAAGGTTAGCTAATGGACCATCTGAAGAACCGATAACGAATGGAGTATCTTCATCGATACCAATTACGTTAGCGTAAGCTTTGTTTAGTCCCTTGAATTGGTATGTAGTGTCAACTAATTCAGGAAGTTGGTCACGTGATACACCAGTTAATTCAAGTGCTTCTTCGTCCCAATCCATCTTGAAAATGTTGAACATACCAGTAGCATTGGCAATTGAGTAATCTTCTTTTAATTCACCAAATAGTTTGTATAGGATGTATTCCTTGATACCTACGAAGTAGGCAGCCTTGTCGTATACATCTTTTCTTTCATTCTTCAACCACATTAACTTGGTTAGAGGAGTCATAGGGTGAACTGGAGTACCAGTCTTTTCGTATAATTCCTTAGCCTTACCGCTTTCCTTTAGTTGGTCAGCGTAGTTAACGGCACGGTTATCAGCCCATGTAATAGCACGAGTTAATGGTTTGTGGTTTTCATCAAGTAAAATCAAACTGTGCATAGCACATGAGAATGAGATACCCTTCAATGTACCATGTTTAAGGTCAGCCTTACGTAAAACTTCAGTTAGACCTGCAAGCATGGCAGAGAAGATTTCTTCTGGATCTTCTTCGGCCATATCTGGAGTATCTTGGTATAAAGGATAACCATCGTTTGAGTATCCCTTAACTTCTCCATCGGTATCGTACAAAACAGTTTTTACACTGGTTGTTCCAATATCAACACCAATGATGTAGTTCATAACATAACTTCCTTTCGATTTAAAAAGAGAGACTTAATTTATTTTTTAATAATGTTAACTATTATAATAAAATCCGCATAAAAAGTCATCACTAATTTATTTAGTTACCGCTTTCATTATATTGAAAACAAAAGGCCGATTCAAGTGTTTTAACGTGTTTTATAGTAATTTGCAGTCATTATGATTATAATAAGGTTAATTGTATAAAAGAGGTGAGTGAATGGATACCAGAATGTCTTTGTATCATCAAAAAACAAAGTCTACTAAAAACCACGTACAGTTTTTTAAAAAATATGCATGGCTAATTGCAGTCTTAATTGTAGTATTAGGATCAATCTTCGGCTATATTGGATACCAAAGTTATGAAAATAATATGATTAATAAGTATCAAGTTAAGGGAATCATGATTAGTCAATCAAACGGTTATATCGATTTCGTGACCCTAGCCAATACCGGCCAAAAGTTTGTTTACATTCGTGCCAGTCAGGGTGCTACATATACAGATGATGACTTTAGTGATAATTTCCAACGCAGCCAGGGATCTGGTTTGCAGGTTGGCTCCTACCATGTTTTTAGTACGCAAACCGCGATTAAGGATCAATTGAAGAACTTCACACGAGAAGTTGGCGATGACTACGGGACATTACCACCATTAGTAGAGGTGACTTCACCTTTATCAGATGATCAGGTTCACCGACTTTCTGAATTCATTTACATGGTGCATAAATACTATGACACCAATGTGGTTGTTAGAAGTAACACGAGCGTCTTCAATCGATTAGATAAAAAGATTGCGCACGACGTGCAGTTCTTCAGTGGAAACTTGAATAACAAACGCGCCAATTTTATCGAAGTGAAGAATAATCGAAAGATTAGTATTGATGGTTCAAACGTCTACGTTAACCAGATTGCCTTTAATGGCAACAATAAGGGTTGGCAACAGTATCTATTGAAGAATCAAGACCGTTAATAAACATCGATATTAATGAAGATATTTGCTAAAATAGAAGATATATTAATTCGAATTTAAGTAGGGGAACCCAGAATGTTAGAACAATTTCAAAAGTATTTTAACAAGCTTGGATATGACAAACAGACGCTAATTCAAGAGCGTGTCTATCCAATTATCAATAACCACGATAGTGTCTTAGGGCTATCACCAACCGGATCTGGAAAGACAGTTGCATTTTTAATTCCAAGTATCGAAATTCTAGAACCAGAAGGTGGTTCACAATTACTAATCATCGAACCATCTCAAGAACTAGCAATTCAAACCGCAAAGGTAGCCAGAAACTGGGCTAATTTGCGTGGAATGAAAGTGTTAGCTTTAACCGGTGGTGCCAACATCAAACGTCAAATGGAACGTTTGAAGAAACATCCTGAAGTAATCGTTGGTACAGCAGGTAGAATCAAGAACTTAATCGATGATAAAAAACTAAAAACTCATCTTTTTTCTACTATTATAATTGATGAAGCTGACGACCTATTACAAGGTGAAACTTTGACCACAGTTAGAGACATCGTTTCTTCCATGATGTCAGATGTTCAATTGGAATTCTTCTCAGCCACTGCGACACCAATTCTAGACCAACTATCAGGTTGGTTTGGTAACCGTGACATCCAAAAGGTCGACGTTCGTGCAGAAGACAAGACGCAAGGCCACGTTGAACACGGCATGATGAACGTCTTACGCAAGAACAGAAATAAGATGCTGGCACGTTTACAACACGTTGCTGGTTTCAAGGCATTGGTATTCTTCAATCAAACCGTTGACTTGAATAAGACTTATAGTTTCTTTGTTCATAATCATTATCAAGGTGTGGCCAAACTAACATCTGATCAAAATCAAACCAAGCGTCAAAAGGCGATGGATGATTTTAGATTAGGTCGCATCAAGTTATTATTAACCACTGATGTTGCCGCCCGTGGTTTGGATATTGCCAAACTACCGGCCGTAGTTAACTACGATTTACCTGATGAAGCCATTGACTACGTTCACCGTGTTGGTAGAACCGGTCGTATGGGCGAAGATGGAATGGCAATTAACTTTGGTGATGATCATGATTTAAGGGACTTGAAGAACCTGTTATCCGATTATGATTTTGACTTCCAACCAAGTTACTTCTATAAGAATAAGATTGTAAAGTCTATTCCAAAGACAGCCGAAAAGGTCGTTGAAGTGGTAGAAAAAACAGCTAAGAACGATAAATCTTCTAAGGATGAACCAAGCAAACCGCGTGTTAAGAAGGTTAAAAAACAAGTGGTTTCTAACCCAGCCCCTAAAAAACGCGTCAAGAAAAATAAGCATACCAAGAATAAGGGAATGCGTAACAAATGGCGTAAAAACAACAATAAGCAGGGTTAAAGAACTTTACATTAATTTACTAAAATGCGACAATATTAATTGTCGTTTAATGACTCCATAGCACAACTGGATAGGGCGACCGCCTCCTAAGCGGCTGATCTCGGTTCGATTCCGAGTGGGGTCATAAAAAAGTACTCACATTTATTATGTGAGTACTTTTTTTATATTTACATAACTTTTACATTAAAATAACTTTAAATTTACAAACCATCGATATACTAAGCTTGTAACATAAAATATTGGTTAGGAGATATTGATATGATTAAAATGAATAAGGTTCTATCAATTGCTTCAGTTGTTTTAGTTTCAGGTTCACTATTGGCTGCATGTGGTAGCACAAGCGGTTCACAAGCTAGCGGGGATGTATCAGTTGTCGGATCAACTGCTTTACAACCATTAGTCGAACAAGCTGCAAAGGATTACCAAAAGGATAATTCAGGTGTTAACATTTCTGTTCAAGGTGGCGGATCTGGAACAGGATTAAGCCAAGTTCAATCCAAGAGTGTTTCAATCGGTAACTCAGATGTGTTTGCTGAAAACCAAAGTGGAATTGACGCTACCAAGTTAACAGATAACAAGGTTGCCGTAGTCGGTATGGCACCGGTTGTTAACAAGGGTGTTGGTGTTAAGAACATTTCACTAGAAAACCTAAAGAAGATTTTTACTGGTAAGATTAACAATTGGAAAGAACTTGGTGGTAAGAACCAAAAGATTGATGTTATCAACCGTGTAAAGGGAAGTGGAACTAGAGCTACTTTTGAAAGTAACGTTTTGAAGGGTGCTTCAGCTATCCAAACCCAAGAACAAGATTCTAACGGTGCAGTAAAGAAGATTGTTTCAACTACCTCTGGAGCAATTAGTTACCTAGCATTCTCATTCATTGACAGTAGTCTTCAACCACTATCAATCGATAATGTTGCCCCAACAAACAAGAATGTTGAAACCAACGCTTGGAAGATTTGGTCATATGAACACATGTACACACCAAAGAAGGCCGACAAGAACGCTACTAAGTTCATCAAGTACATTGAATCCGGTAAGGTTCAAAAGACTTTAGTTAACAAGCTAGGTTACATCAGCATTTCAGACATGAAAGTAACCAAGGACAGTAACAACAAAATCGTAAAATAAACCAATGACAAGAGATCAGTGTAATCAAACTGGTCTTTTTTTGTGCCAATTTCTAAAATTTACATAAAATTTACAAAAAATCTAAATTAGATTTACATTAAATCGGTATACTTATGTTTGTAAATTAAAAAAGGATGATTTTATTATGATAAAAATTAAGAAATTAGCGATGATGACATCGGCAGTCTTATTCGCTGGAACAGTACTAACAGCGTGCGGAGTAAGCTCTGCGTCAAACGATAAAATTACAGCGGTTGGATCAACTGCTTTACAACCGTTAGTAGAAGAAGCAGCAAACGATTACCAAAAGGACCACAAGGGCCTTTCAATTACGGTTCAAGGTGGGGGGTCCGGTACCGGTTTGAGTCAATTACAAGCTAAAGCCGTTACAATTGGTAACTCAGATGTGTTTGCTGAAAACCAAAAGGGAATTAAAGCCAAAGACATCGTCGATCATCAAGTGGCGGTTGTCGGAATCACACCCGTTGTTAACAAGGGTGTTGGCGTTAAAAACATCAGCATGAAGAATTTACGAAAGATTTTTGAAGGGAAGATTACCAACTGGAAACAAGTTGGTGGTAAGAACCTACCAATCGAAGTCATTAACCGTGTTAAGGGGAGTGGTACCAGAAATACATTTGAAGCAAATGTGATGGACGGCCACAGCACCGTGAAGGCACAGGAACAAGACTCAAACGGAACAGTTAGAAGAATCATTGCTACCACGCCTGGAGCAATCAGTTACCTATCATTCTCGTTTGTCGACAAGACCATTCAATCACTATCAATCGATAACGTAAAACCAATCGATAAAAACGTTGAAACCAACGCTTGGAAGATCTGGTCATATGAACACATGTACACAGCCAAGAAGGTTAGTTACAACACTAAGAAGTTCTTGGCATACATGAATTCAGAAGAAGTACAAAAAGGTTTAGTAAAGAAATTAGGTTACATTAGTATCAGTGATATGAAAGTGAAAAGGGATGCTAACAATAAAGTAATCAACTAATTGGAGGAAGACTCATGGAAATTAATAAGAAAATATTAATGCCATCCAAGGAAACACGCCAAGAAAGATTTGGTCGTACTTTAAGTTTTATCAGTATTTCAGCAATTGTCATCTTGGTGGCTTTGATTTTATACTTCATCATCTCAAAAGGGATTTCTACCTTTACTGACAACCACGTTAACTTGTGGGACTTTATCAGCAAACAAGATTGGTCACCTTCAACCATCGGAAAAGATGGTAAACCAGAAGTCGGGGCACTACCTATGATCGTGACATCATTCAGTGTTACTTTCCTATCTGCCTTACTAGCAACACCATTTGCGATTGCTGCAGGTATTTACATGACAGTCATCGGACCTAAGAAGAGCCGTGGTTTCCTACAAACTGTTATCGAATTACTAGTTGGGATTCCTTCAGTTGTTTACGGTTTTATCGGATTAACCATCATCGTTCCAATCGTAAGAACTTTATTTGGTGGAACTGGTTTCGGGATTCTATCAGCAACATTAGTATTGTTCGTCATGGTGCTTCCAACTATTACATCACTAACTGTTGATAGTCTAAACGCCGTACCAAAGCATTTATCTGAAGCATCACTTGCTTTAGGTGCTACACGTTGGCAAACCATCTACAAGGTTATCCTAAGATCAGCAACTCCAGGTATCTTAACAGCCATTATCTTTGGAATGGCCAGAGCATTCGGTGAAGCCTTAGCTGTACAAATGGTAATTGGTAACGCCATCTTGATGCCTAAGAACTTGATTACACCATCATCAACATTAACCAGTCAATTAACTACTGGAATTGGTAACACTGTCATGGGAACTCTAGGCAACAATGCCCTATGGTCATTAGCCTTAGTTCTACTTCTAATGTCACTATTCTTCAACATCTTGGTTAAGTTAATTGGAAAGAGAGGTAAGTTCTAATTATGAATCCAAAAGTAGTTAATAAAATTGCGACCGGCGTGATTTACGGTCTAGTAATTCTAGTCGTTGCAATTCTAGCAGCCTTAATCGGTTACATCTTAGTAACCGGTGTGCCTCACATCTCATGGCACTTCTTAACCAGCCCAGCCCAATCATTCTTAGCTGGTGGGGGAATTAGAGATCAACTATTTAACTCAATCTACCTATTAGTTCTTACATTAATCATTTCATTTCCAATTGCATTAGGTGCCGGAATTTACTTAGCTGAATACGCTCCTAAGAACTGGTTTACTGAAATCATTAAGACAACTATCGAAGTATTAAGTTCACTTCCATCAGTTGTTGTGGGGCTATTCTGTTACCTATTATTCGTTGTTCAAATGAGAATGGGATTCTCAATCCTATCAGGTGCGATTGCACTTACATTCTTCAACTTACCTCTATTAACCAGAAACATTGAAACATCACTAGAATCAGTTTCATCACTACAAAGAGAGGCTGGATTATCACTTGGTTTATCACAATGGAAGACCATCACTGGTATCATCTTACCAGCCGCAGTTCCTGGAATCATTACAGGGATTATCCTAAGTGCCGGTAGAGTATTCGGTGAAGCTGCCGCATTGATTTACACAGCCGGTCAAAGTGCTCCATTCGTGGATTACACTAACTGGAACATCTTCTCAGACACTAGTTTCTTAAACCCACTACGTCCGGCCGAAACACTAGCTGTTCATATTTGGAAGGTTAACTCAGAAGGAATCACTCCTGATGCTAACGCCATTTCAAGTGGATCATCAGCCGTATTAATTATTGTAATTCTACTATTTAACATTTTCGCGCACTGGATTGGAAACCGTTTGTACAAGAAAATGACTTCTAGTAAGTAAGGAAGGTTTAACATGAAAAACTACAATTTAAATCAACAATATGTACGTGACTTCGCAGTCGAAAATGCAATTGAAGCTCACCATGTAAACGTTTCTTATGGTGAACACCAATCAATTTTTGACGTATCACTATCATTTCCTCGTTTTAAAGTAACTGCCATGATTGGTGCTTCAGGATCAGGTAAGTCCACTTTCTTACGTTCCATCAACAGAATGAATGACAACGTGGCGACTGTCGACGGCGATATTATGTACCGAGACGTTAACATCAACGACGATAAGATTAACGTTTACGAATTAAGAAAGCACATCGGAATGGTATTCCAACGTCCAAACCCATTTGCTAAGTCCATTCGTGAAAACATCACTTTTGCACTTAAGAAGCACGGTATCAAGGACAAAAAGGAACTAGACGAACGCGTTGAAACCAGTCTAAGAGAAGCTGCTTTATGGGATGAAGTAAAGGACAAACTAGACGAAAGCGCACTATCACTATCTGGTGGACAAGCTCAACGTTTATGTATCGCACGTGCGATTGCTATGAAACCAGATGTGTTACTACTTGATGAACCAGCATCAGCGCTTGATCCAATCTCAACTTCAAAGATTGAAGATACACTAAACCGTTTGAAGGAAAAATACACAATCATCATTGTTACTCATAACATGCAACAGGCTTCTAGAATGAGTGATTACACAGCATTCTTCCACCAAGGCCACTTAATTGAGTTCAACAAGACTTCTCACATCTTTACTAGACCAAAGATGCAAGCAACAGAAGACTACATTTCAGGAAACTTCGGGTAGGTGAATTACATGACTTCTATTTTAAAAACAGAAAACGTTCATTTATACTACGGTGAAAAGGAAGCTTTACATGGCTTTGACATCGAGTTTGAACAAAACGAAATCACTGCTTTAATCGGACCATCCGGTTGTGGTAAGTCAACATTTCTAAGATGTTTAAACCGTATGAATGACTTAAGAAACAACACAACAGTTACTGGTAGTTTTAAAATTGGTAATCAAGACATCTATGCACCAACTACTGACATGACCGAATTAAGAAAAGAAATCGGAATGGTATTCCAACAACCAAACCCATTTCCTTTCTCCGTATACGACAACGTGGCATACGGCCTAAGAATTGCCGGTGTTAAGGACAAAAAGGTATTAGACGAAGTAGTTGAAAAGAGTCTAAAGCAAGCTGCTGTTTGGGACGAAGTAAAGGATGACTTAAACAAGAACGCATTATCATTCTCAGGTGGTCAACAACAAAGAATTTGTATCGCCAGAGTGTTGGCGGTAAAACCTAAGATTATTTTGATGGATGAACCTACCAGTGCGCTAGACCCAATCTCAAGTGCCAAGATTGAGGATACTCTGTTAGAATTAAAGAAAGATTTTACAATCATCATTGTTACTCACAACATGCAACAAGCATCAAGAATTGCTGATAAGACGGCATTCATGCTAAACGGGGATTTAATCGAATACAACAAGACTTCTAAGATGTTCTTAAATCCTGACAAGCAACAAACTAGTGACTACTTAAATGGAGAATTCGGATAGGAGAGCTGATTATGAGTCAAACATTTAACGACAAACTAAAAGTACTACAAAAGACCTACATGAAGATGGGAATTAATGTTTCTGATCAAATTTACCAATCAATCAAGGCCTTCACTGAAAACGACCAAAAACTAGCTACCGAAATTGTTAATCGCGATAGCAAGGTTAATGACGAAGAAGTTGACCTAGAAAAAGAAGCACTAAACTTAATAGCATTAAGACAACCAGTTGCTTCTAACTTCCGTTCAATCATCACTTTATTAAAGGCTAGTTCTGATTTGGAACGAATTGGTGATCACGCATCATCGATCGCCAGAGAAACTCTTCGTATCAACACAGAAAGTCGTATTCCAGAAGTGAACGAAGCTATTAACCAAATGGCCTTAAAGATTAGGGGAATGCTTGAATCATCATTGGATGCTTATGTTCATGCTGATCAAGAAGCAGCAAAGCTAGTCGCTCAAGAAGATATATTAATCGATAAGAAGTTTGTTTTAGCTAAAAATCTAATCGTTTCTGAAATGGAAAAGAATAGTGATAAAATTGAACTAGCAACTATCTACTTAATGGTAGTTCGTTACCTAGAACGTATTGGAGATCATATCGTTAACTTATCAGAATGGATTGTATATAATGCAACTGGTAAGATTGTTGAATTAAACCCTGGTAAGATTGAACCAGAACTGATTGCCAAGGAACTAAAAAACAGTCAAAAATAGGGAGGTTTAGATGGGATGCAAAGTCTGTTGTTAGTAACAAAACAATTAAGATTAGCCGCTGATGTAAGTCAATTAGCGTTGCAAGATGAATACTTTGTTAATAGCGTTAGTGATGATGAAGATATCGAAATTATGGCTAAAAAGAACAACGTCTTTGCCGTCATTATTGATTTATCAATCTTTGAAGACTTTAGTCACGTTAAAAGGATGATTGAACAAGTTACTAAGACATTCTCAGGCCCTATTATTACTTTTGATGACCACTATGATAATCAAAAAGAAAGAGATTGTTTTGAATTAGGAGTCAACGATTACTTCAGTGACTTCGTTGATGCCCAAAGAATCATGTTAAGAACATTAAAACGTGTCAAAATATATGATGAGATGGTAGAGGATAGCGATAAGACTAAACGTAAAGAGCATTTTAAGGACTTTGAGATTAGTCTGAAGCATTTTCAGGTAAAGTATAAGGGAGAGGTTTTAAACTTCACACCGAAGGAATTTAACATCTTCTATTACCTAATCAGACATCATGACCAGGTATTGAGTAGAGAACAAATTTTTAACGGTGTCTGGCGTGAAGATCGAGACGATGGGGATGCATTTATATCATCTCGTATCGTTGATATGCACGTTAGTCACGTTAGAGATAAGCTCAAAGATTTACCCGGAAACGACGTTGAAATTAAAACAGTTCGTGGATTTGGATACGTATTACAATGAAAAAATCCCGCTTGGTTATTCCAAGCGGGATTTTTGTTTTGGGTTTTATTAGTTTAAGAATGCAGTAACTGCAGCTGCTAGAATAATGATAACTAAACCGATTATTGTAACAACCATTTCTTTTTTAGTCTTGTTTTGGTGTAGGAAGTAGATACTAGTTAGAGTAGCTAATACAACAGAAGTTTGTGATAGTACGAAACCAGTAGCTAAACCATTCATTTTAGGTTCTGCAGAGATTAAGTAAGTTAAAGCTGCAAATCCGAAGAAGAAACCTGAAATGATTTGTAGATAAGAAGACTTAGTAGCAAATACATTGTTGTTCTTAACGTGGAACAAGCAGTATACAACAGCAACTAAGAACATTCCAAGAGCTTGTGGGAAGAACGCATGCATACCGTCTAAGTGACTTGATGCTTGAGGTGCAGCTGAGTAACCCCAGTAACCAATAACACCGATAACTAAAAGACCAATTGCTTTCTTTAAGTCAGCAGAGCTTTTAGTATCTTTATGTTCTTGCCAAGCAGTCATAGTAGCACCAATGATGATTACGATTAAAGCAACGAAACCAATGATACGGTGTGATTCTGAGTGCCAGTTACCTAATGCAAACACACCCCATAGTGCAGTTACAATTAATTGTAACGCAGTGGTGATAGGCATTACTCTAGAAGATCCAACTAATTCAAAGGCTTTAAATGACATGATTTGTCCGAAAGCCCAACCAGCACCTGAAAGTAATGCAAGTGCAAAATCCATACCAGTCGGAATTGAATTACCTGAGATTAAAAGAAAAATAGCAGCGAAAATAAGTGTTCCTAGAGTGGAACCATAAATTTGGTTAGTAGGTTTGCCTCCAAATAATGAAGCAATTGTAGGGTATAGACCCCAACCTAGAACTGGACCTAGTCCAATTAATAAAGCAACAGCGTTCAAAGCGTGTCCTCCTTATCCTTATATATTATTTCTATAATTAACAATTTACCACAAGTGTTGGTATCATAGTTAGAAATCAAACGTATTTCATTTAAACTTAAATAAATCTTAAGTTTTAAAACGCCTAAAGTAATATAACATATTTATTAGGGACTATGTTTTAAAAAGTGTAATGAAATCGTTTTCATTTCCCAAGAAGTATGTTATATTATTTTTACGGAAAAGTAAAGCGCTTACATTCAGGAAACATAAAATTATTTTTAATAAAAGAAGGGGTATTAAACTATGCCATTTGTTGTATTAGTATTAGGAATATTATTGCTTTTGTTCCTAATCATTAAATGTAAATTAAATACATTTATTTCATTAATTGTTACATCTGTTATTGTTGCGTTAGGTTTAGGAATGAACCCAGCACACATCGCTGTTTCCATTAAAAACGGTATCGGAAGTTCTTTGGGGGAACTAGTTATCGTCTTTGGATTTGGTGCAATGATTGGTCGTTTAGTTGCTGATGCTGGTGGTTCTTATAGAATTGCCAGAACACTAATCGATCTATTCGGAAAAAAGAGACTTCAATTTGCAATTGTTGTTGCTTCATTTATTATCGGAATGTCATTATTCTTCGAAGTTGGATTGGTTCTATTAACTCCAATCGTATTCGCCGTTGCACTAGAAGCTGAAGTTCCATTCGTTTACCTAGGTATTCCAATGGCAGCTGCATTATCAGCTACTCAAGGATTCCTACCACCACAACCTGCTCCAACTGCAGTTGCTACTGCTTTAGGCGCAAACATTGGTCAAACACTTCTATTAGGTATTATCGTTGCTATTCCTTGTGTGATCGTAGCCGGTCCTTTATACACAAAGATTGCTAAGAAGGTTGCTCCAGAAACATTCGTTGTAAAGACTTCACTACCAGCATTTGGTGAAATGAAGAAGTACGATTTAAAGGACACTCCAAGCTTTGGAATTGCCGCATTTACTTCATTACTACCAGTTATCTTAATGGCTATTTCCACTGTTTACGACATGGTATTTAACGGTGGTAAAGCCGTTGAAAATCCACATGGTATTGGTGCTGTTATCGCTATGTTTGGTAACCCAGTTATTGCCATGATTGTTACTTTACTATTTGCTATCTGGGCAATGGGCTTCCACCGCGGTAAGAAGATGGAAGACATTACAAACACTGTTACTGAAGCAATTAAGTCAATTGCAATGCTACTAATGGTTATCGGTGGTGGATCAGCATTCAAACAAGTATTAATCGACGGTGGTGTTGGTAAAGCCGTTCAAAACGTAATGGGCCACGCTAACTTATCACCAATCATCTTAGCTTGGTTAATCGCTGTTATCCTACGTGTTTCATTAGGTTCAGCTACTGTTGCAGGTATGACTGCTGCTGGACTAGTAACTCCATTAATGCACTCAATGAGCGTAAGCCCAGTATTAATGGCTTTAGCAATTGGTGCTGGATCACTTGCTGCATCACATGTTAACGATGCCGGATTCTGGATGTTCAAAGAATACTTTGACTTAAATGTAAAACAAACATTAAAAATTTGGACTGTACTAGAAACAGTTATTTCTGTTACTGGATTATTAATGGTACTTCTACTAAGTCTATTTATTCACTAATAAATATAAATACGAAAAAAGCGATGAGATAAATTTATCTCATCGCTTTTTTTATTTTTTTTTATGATTAACGAAAACTACGAATTTTGACCAGAAGTAATTAAAGATAATTACGACTACCTGACCAAATATTTTTAGTAAATCAAAATTATTAACGCTAATGATTGAAACACCAATTATTAGTATGATTTCTTCTAAAATTAATGAAGCCACACGGCCAAGGAAGAATGAAATCATTTCCGAAATGTATTCTTTAGCAGTATTGGCCTTGGATTCAAATACCCATTTTCTGTTGGTAAAGAATGCAAACAATACACTTGCTATCCAAGCAATCAATGTGTTCCAGAATACGTCCATGTTTGGTAATAGGCGATAAAGCACTAATGCGACAACAATGTCGATAACAGTGGTTAATACACCCCAAAACAAATAGGCAATTATTTGCTTGTATTTTTTCCACAAATTTTTCATTATTTCTTCTCTTTCACAATGTATTTAGGACGATGCTTTGTTTCTAAGTAAATTTTTCCGATGTAGTTACCAACGATTCCTAGACAGAATAATTGAACACCGTTAATTAATAGAATAATTGATACTAATGATGGCCATCCTGATACGGATCCACCAAATAAAATAGCTCTTAAAATAACAAAGAATAGTCCAATTAGTGATAGGAAGAATGAAACACCACCAACCCAGGTTGCCACTTTAAGTGGGACATCTGAGAAGTCGACGATTCCTTCCAATGAATATTCAAGTAGTTGATATAGTGACCAGTGTGATTCACCAGCTGCTCTTTCAACACCATCGTATTCGATGTATTTAGTTTTAAAGCCGACCCAACTAAAGATACCTTTAGTGAAACGGTTGTACTCAGTTAATTTCAAAACATTGTCAACGTATTGACGAGTCATTAGACGGTAATCTCTAACGTTTTGTTTGATTTCAACGTCAGACATTTTGTTGATAACCTTGTAAAAACTTGAAGATAGGAAAGCTCTCACAAAGTTTTGTTTTCTACTCTTTTGCACACAGCCAACGACGTCGTAATCGTCTTCTTTTATGTACTTAATCATTTGAGGAAGTAATGCAGGTGGATCTTGTAAGTCCACGTCCATAACAGCAACATAGTCACCGCCAACGTTTTCTAATCCAGCTGACATTGCAGATTCCTTACCAAAGTTACGTGAGAATGATACGTAATGAACGTTTTCATCGTTTTCACGTAACTTCTTAATTTCTTCTAAAGTGTTGTCAGAAGAACCATCATTAATAAACCAGTATTCGTGATTGTAGTCAACGTGGTTAGCGTGCATTTCGCTGAAGACACGTTCGACTTCATCATAAAAGATTTTAATGGAAGGCTCTTCATTATAACAGGGTACAATTAAACCAATAGTTTCCATAATTGTAACCTCCTTCATTAATCCATAATTATTTATATTTTATCATAATACTTCAAAAAGGTTTTCATAGATAGCACTAAATTTTTATTAAGATGTATTTATGGTCGGCAACCGCGTCATTATTTTGTTATAATTAGATAAATATACTTTTTTGTGGAGGCATAATCTTGAAAAAACCGATTAAAGTGATGACCATCTTTGGAACTCGTCCAGAAGCTATTAAGATGGCTCCAATCATTCTAGAAATGAAAAATAATTTAGATGAGTTTCAACCCATCACAGTTTTGACTGGCCAACATAAAGAAATGCTAGATCAAGTTATGGATATTTTCCATATTGAAGCTGATTACAATTTACACGTAATGAAAGCACAACAAACATTAAGTTCAATTACAACCACTGTCATTAACAAACTAGACAGTATTATTAACGAAGCCAAACCTGACATCATCTTGGTCCATGGTGATACCACAACCACATTTGCCGCTGCAGTCAGCGCATTTTACCACCAAATTCCACTAGGTCACGTTGAAGCGGGACTTAGAACTTGGGACAAGTACTCACCATATCCTGAAGAAATGAACCGTCAAATGACCGACATTCTTTCAGATGTTTACTTTGCACCAACTGAATTAAGTAAAGAAAATCTATTAAAACAAAATCTAAAAGAAGACCGTATCTATATTACAGGGAACACCGCGATTGATGCGTTAAAACAAACCGTTGATAGAAACTATCACCACAGTGTGTTAGATGATATCGATAAGACTCACAAGATTATTCTATTAACCATGCACCGTCGTGAAAACCAAGGTGAACCAATGCGTCGTACCTTTGAAACAATCAAAAACGAAGTATTGAACAGAAAGGATATCGAAGTCGTATATCCAGTTCACTTGAGTCCAGCAGTGCAATCTGTCGCTCACAGCGTGTTCGATGGGGTTAACCGTGTTCACTTAATCGAACCATTGGATGTGGTTGATTTCCATAACATGGCAGCTCGCAGTCACTTCATTATGACTGACTCAGGTGGGGTGCAAGAAGAAGCTCCTTCATTAGGTAAACCTGTATTGGTACTAAGAGAAGCTACTGAACGTCCAGAAGGAGTCGATGCAGGAACACTTAAGCTTGTTGGAACTGATCCGAAAAAGATTAGTGCAAGCATAGACCAACTACTAGACGACACAGAAGAATACAAGAAGATGGCCACTGCCAAGAATCCTTATGGTGATGGAACTGCTTCTAAGCAAATCCTAGACGCAATTAAAGAAGTGTTTGCTAGTAATAAACTAAGTGGTGATCATAATGAAGCTTAATAAAGACACCGCTAGAAAATGGAAGCATTTCTTTTTAGTCGTAAAGAAGCATTATAAAGAATCAAACGTGTCCGATTCAGCAGTTGTGATTGCCTTTTATTCTTTGCTATCACTATTTCCAGCGACCATAATCGTTGGAAACCTACTAGAATTATTGCACGTTAACCAATACGAAATTTTAGACTATTTAGAACCATTGTTACCATCAACGGTTTTCAAGACAGTTAGTCCAATCGTTATTTCCGCTTTAAAGGGCGCCAATGCCGATAAGTTGTCGATTGGTTTAATTGTAGCCATCTGGTCAGCCAGTCGGGCCTTAGCAGCGTTTCAACGTGCGGTTAACTCGTCGTATGGAATAAAAAACGAAAGTAATCTGATGAATCGAATTGTTTCGTTTATCTGGATGCTATTGTTAGTAATTTCGTTAGGGATTTTCCTATTATTCTTTGGTTTTGGAAAGGTCATCATTAGCTACTCAGCTTATCTAATGGGATTATCCAAGATGAATGTGGGATTATTTATCCTGTTGAGATATCCATTGACCATCATTGGGGTATTCCTATTGGTACTATTGATGTATTATTTCGTGCCAAACGTAAACACCAAGTGGCGTTATGTTTGGATGGGATCATTGATTGTGACAATCGGTATGATTGTTCTATCCAAAGGATTTTCCATATATCTTCACTATTTCGCACGTAGTGTCGATGCCTATAAAGCATTAGGAACCTTTGTTATTTTAATGCTTTGGTTATACATCATTGGAATGATATTGATTTTAGGTGCTGTTATTAATGCTTCCGTGCAAGATGTTAAGAACGTCGAGATTAAGGGCAGAAAGCCTAGCATTAAATCATTTATTCCAAACAAGAAGAGATAAGATTGCAAAACAAAAAAATCGTTGATAAAAATCAACGATTTTCTTTTTAACCATTTATTTTTTTGTAAGTATCAACTAAACTTGAGGCAAATTCGTCAAGTTTTTCAATGTCGTCTTCATCTGGTTCCAAGTTGATTTTAACACCTTCAAAACCTTGAGTGGCGTTAGTCTTCTTGAATTGATTGATGAAGTCATCAACTGAAGTATTGAAGAATTCTTCGTAGAAGATATCACCTGAACCGGCAACACCAAAGACCTTGTTTGACAGGTCTAAGTCACCTAAGTCATCGAAGAAGTCTAATCCTTCTTCTGGAAGGTGACCTTCGTTGTAGGTGTATGCACAAACGACACAGATATCTGCATCTTCAAAATCTTGTGCATCTGTTTGTGAAATTTCGGTTTGGGTAACTTCAGCGCCTAAATCTTCTAGGCCTTCAGTAACGATATCAGCGACGTCTTCGTTGTTACCTGTGATGGTTGCAAAAACTACATGTGCTTTCAAAGTAATATACGTCCTTTCGCAATCTGATAACTAATTATACCAAATGTAAAATGGGATGTTAAATAAAGGAGTGAGAGTAATGGCATCTAAAATCACCATGATTGAAGCCCAAAAGAGAAAAGGGCGTTTTAATGTGTACGTAGATGGGGTATACGCGTTTCCAATCAGTGAAAACGTAATGATTAAATATCGTATCTTTAAGGGGATGGAAATCGACGATGAACTAAAAGAAGAACTAGTCAATGCAGATGACATTTCCAAACTTTACAGTAAGGCGATTAACTTCTTATCCCACCAATTAAGAACCGAAAACGAAGTCGTAAAGAAACTTCAAACTTATAGTGAAAACGAACAACACATTGCTGCAGTCATGCAAAAACTAGTTGAATTAAAGCTAGTCAATGATCAAAGCTACGCTGACAGTTATGTGCGAACAGAAGTGAAGAAGCAGGATAAGGGTCCATCCAACGTCTTTTATAAGCTAAAGGAAAAACAAATCAACGAGAACTTAATTGAAAACGCCCTGAATAACTTCTACTCACACGAAGAAATGATTGAAAACTGCCAAATTCAAGCTGATAAAATTTTCAAAAAACATAAGCGCGACGCGTTTAAAAATCGTTTGGATAAGACTAAGCTAGCTTTGATGAAGAAGGGGTATCCAACCGATGTTGTTTTAAGCGTCATGGAGGACATGGACTTTCAAGTCGATGAAGAAGACCAAATGGATTTATTGAGACAACAGAGTGAAAAGATATGGCATCGTAATCGTAAGTACGACGGGATGCAAAGAGTCATGAAGACCAAGCAAGCACTTTACCGCAAAGGTTTTGATATGGATGATATCAATTCATTTATAGATGATAAAAATATGGATGAATAAAATGGTATAATGATTATTGGAGGTTTCGAATATGTTTAATAAAATTAAAAATTCCTCGATAATCCTATGGACAGTGGAATTGCTACTGGTCGTAAGCATTATCTGGATATGTACAAAACTTGAGTTTATTTTCAGCCCAATTGGGATGTTTATCTCAGCAGTATTCATGCCAATCCTAATCGCTGGGGTATTATTCTACATGCTAAACCCAGTGGTTAACCTAATAATGAAAATTAAAATTAGTAAAACCAAAAGAATTTCCCGTAACTGGGCGATCTTGATCGTATACATATTTCTAATTGGAATAATCGTATATCTATTCTCATCATTTCTACCACGTTTGGTAACTCAGGTAACCAACTTGGTTACTAACCTACCAAAGATTGCAGACGATATTAACCATTATGTGGAAGTGCACAGTCAAAAGGGGATTTTTAAGAAATTCTATTCATCTGAATACATTTCTTCACTACAAAGTTACGTTTATAACTACTTCCAACACAGTTTAGGTGGAATTACTTCTAGTGTCGGATCAATCATTTCAACCGCAGCTTCAGCCGTGATTGTGATGATTACTGTTCCAGTGGTATTGTTCTATATGCTAAAAGATGGTCACAAGATGATTCCAAACGTCGCTAAGATGTTACCGCCAAGAAGTCGTCGTAGAACCATCAAGCTATTAGGCAAGATGAGTGACACTATTTCTCACTACATTGGTGGTCAAATGATTGAATGTTTATTCGTTGGTGTATTTACATCAATCGGATACGTTTTAATCGGCCAAAAGTATGCACTGCTACTAGGGGTGTTTGCCGGAATCTGTAATATCATTCCATACGTTGGTCCATATATTGGGATTATGCCATCAGTATTCGTCGCACTTTCTACCAGTGTAGGTGAATTAGTGTGGGTGGTAATTGTAGTAATCATTGTTCAACAACTAGACGGTAACTTGGTTTATCCAAATGTAATCGGAAAGTCTTTGAATATTCATCCACTAACCATTATAATTATCTTAATGGCTGCCGGAAATATTGCTGGTTTAATGGGAATGATTCTAGCAATTCCACTATATGCGGTTGTGAAAGTGGTCGTACAATATCTATACAGTATTTGGATGATTGAGCAATCACACAAGTGAGTTAGCAAAAACAAAGAGAGACAAAGCAGGAGATAATATGACAAAAGTAATTACTTATGGAACATTTGACCTACTACACAAGGGTCATGTTCGTTTATTAAAACGTGCCAAGGAATTAGGGGACGACTTAACAGTTTGTGTTTCTACCGACGAATTTAACGCTGAAAAGGGTAAGAAGGCTTACACTTCATACGAAGACAGAAAGTATGTTTTAGAAGCTATTCGTTACGTTGATCACGTGATTCCAGAAAACAACTGGGACCAAAAGATTAAAGACGTTGTTGATAACAACATCGACATCTTCGTTATGGGAGATGATTGGGAAGGTAAGTTCGACTTCCTAAAGGACTACTGTAAAGTCGTTTACCTACCAAGAACTGAAGGTATTTCAACTTCTAAGATCAAGAAAGACTTAGGTCTTACTGACGAAGAAGATTGGAAGAAATAAAAAGGACATCCTCGATTTAATCGGGGATGTTTTTTAATTCACATATGGAAGATTGTTTTAATATGTTACAATTGTATTTATATATTATAAAACGGAAGGATTCGAATAATGGGTAATAAAAAAATAGAGCAAAGCGTTGATAAACGTCGTACTTTTGCCATCATCTCTCACCCGGATGCTGGTAAGACTACAATTACTGAACAATTACTATTGTTTGGTGGAATTGTGCGTGAGGCCGGTACCGTTAAGGCTAAGAAGTCAGGTAACTTTGCAAAGTCTGACTGGATGGAAATTGAAAAGAAACGTGGAATTTCTGTTACTAGTTCAGTGATGCAATTTGATTACGCTGGTAAGCGTATCAACATCTTGGATACCCCAGGACACCAAGATTTCTCAGAAGATACTTACCGTACTTTGATGGCCGTTGACTCTGCAGTCATGGTTATTGATGCTGCCAAAGGGATTGAACCACAAACTAAGAAATTATTCCAAATTTGTAAGATGCGTGGAATTCCAATCTTTACTTTCATGAACAAACTTGACCGTGATAGTCGAGACCCAATGGAATTAATCAGCCAACTAGAAGATGTCTTGGGAATCGAAGGATACCCAATGAACTGGCCAATCGGTTCAGGGAAAATTCTAAGAGGACTATACGATCGATACAACAAACGTGTCGAACTATACCGTCCAGAAGATGAAAATAATCCATACTTACCATTGGATGAAGACGGTAACTTGTTAGAAGACAACAAGTTAGCTGAAGACAGTGTTTACCAAGATGCTAAAGAAAGCATGGACCTAATCACTGAAGCGGGTAATCCATTCGACGAAGAAAAAATTAAGAATGGTGAACAAACTCCAGTATTCTTTGGTTCAGCCTTGGTTAACTTTGGGGTAAAGACTTTCTTAGATGCATATCTAAACTTTGCACCAAAACCAGGTGAACACGAAACTGAAAACGATGTTGAAGTAAAACCTGAAAATGAACAATTTACTGGTTTCATCTTTAAAATTCAAGCTAACATGAACCCTAAGCATAGAGATCGTATCGCATTCGTGCGTGTATGTTCTGGAATGTTTGAACGTGGTATGGACGTTACTTTGGAAAGAAACCAAAAGAAGCTACGTCTATCTAACGTGACTGAGTTCATGGCTAACACTCGTGAAAACGTTGAAAATGCCGTTGCCGGTGACATCATTGGTTTGTACGATACTGGTAACTTCCAAATTGGTGATACCATTTACTCTGATAAACGTGATGTTAAGTTTACCAAGCTACCTCAATTTACTCCTGAACTATTCATGAAAGTTTCTGCTAAGAATGTTATGAAACAAAAATCATTCCACAAGGGAATCCAACAACTAGTTCAAGAAGGTGCGGTTCAACTTTACACATCTTACACTACTGGTGACTACATCCTAGGTGCCGTGGGTCAACTTCAATTCGAAGTTTTCCAATTCAGAATGCAAAATGAATACAACTCTGAAGTTGTAATGGAACCAATGGGTAACAAGACTGCACGCTGGATTAACCCAGACCAATTAGACGAAAAGATGTCTTCATCTAGAAACATCTTGGTAAAAGATGGTCATGGCGATCCATTGTTCTTATTCGAAAATTCATTTGCTGAACGTTGGTTCAAGGAAAAGTATCCAGATGTAGAACTTACTTCAAAACTATAAAACGAAAAGAGCTTAGATATTATCTAAGCTCTTTTTTTACGTCATCGGAAACGATATAGTGAAGATTATTAATTTCGACCCATTGGAGATCGTTTTGATCAACAATCTCTTGGGTAACGATGAATGAATTACCATTGTGCAAGAATCCGATACAGCTACCATAAGGGAAGTTGTAAACGGCCACACTCTGATGATTATTGTTTTCAATCGTTGCTGGGTAGTGGACCTTTTTAATCTTCCATGAGTTCGTGTTGGTCAGTTCCTTAGCGAATGGATATTGCATTCTAAAGAAGTTTCTATCGACGATCCATTGGTTTGGTCCGATGTTTAACCACAGAGCGTCGTCAGTGGTGACTTGATAAAATACCTTCCAAATACTTTTCTTTGGTAACAAGACGTGTAGAACATCACCGTTAGTGTCGTTGTACACTCTGGTGTATTCTCTTAAACGAATGTAGAAAGTGTCCTTTTGGACGCTGTGCCAATCGTTTCGACGGTAGTAGATGATTAAATGCTTCATGTAGTCATCAAAGATACCGTTTGAATCACCTGAATAGTTGATTAGTTTAAAACCAGATAGTTCTGGGATGTTAATTTGAAATTCATTGTTATATTTACCGATTGCCATTTGAGGAAGACGAATCATTGAATATGTATCATAGTTAATGAAGAAAATATTAACTGGTTTTCCATTCAATCGATTATATTGAAGGGTGACTTCGTTATCTTCTTTTTGCATGTAGGTTGAAATACCTTCGATTTTGAATAGAACATAGTGATCAAAATCGGGGATGATGAAACTGACTGGATCACCGACGAATCCGTGAATTACATTGAACTCGTGAAGATAGTGACCGTCTTCATCTACATAGTATATGGTCATCTTTGCCCTTGGTTTAGGAGAAGAGGAAGAGGTTTCTTCAATATCATCGGTGGGTGCTTCTACAGGTTCATCAACGGGTTGCGTTGTGAAATCTGTGAAGTCATTTTCTTGTGGTTCATTTGGTTTACGTTTGGGTTTAAACAAACGAATGATGTCATGAATAAAATGAAACATACCTTTTCCTCCTCTCTAATAACCATATTAACATATGATAGTACAAAAAAAGTTAAAAAAACAGCTAAGAATAAGTCTTAGCTGTTTTTATATCTATTCAATTATTTTGCGTTAACGAATACCTTGTTTTCGTCGTTGACCTCAACGCTCAAATGTTTGCTGCTTGGGTTGTTTAGATAGTAGTCAGCGACCTTATCTTCAACTTCTTCTTGGATTACACGGCGAAGTGGACGGGCACCCATTTCTGGGTTGTAACCTTTTTCGACCAGTTTATCCTTGGCAGCATCTGAAACATCGATGGTGATACCACGGTTTTTTAGCATCTTGTTAACGTTTTCTAGCATCAAGCTGACAATCTTCTTCAAGTCATCCTTGCTTAGTTGGTTAAATTCGACGATATCATCGAATCTGTTTAGGAATTCTGGTTTAAAGTAATCACCCAACTTATTCAATACTGAATGAGTCTTGTTGTTAGCTTCGGCACCAAAACCAACACTGGCAGTTGAAGCACCGGTACCGGCGTTACTTGTCATGATGATGACAGTATCCTTGAATGATACGGTTCTTCCCTTAGAGTCGGTCAAACGACCATCGTCCAGAATTTGTAGGAAGGCGTGGAGAACGTCTGGGTGAGCCTTTTCAATTTCATCGAAAAGAATTAGACTGTATGGATTTCTTCTTACTTTTTCGGTTAATTGACCGGCTTCATCGTAACCAACATATCCAGGAGGTGAACCGATTAGTTTAGAAATGGAATGTGGTTCACGGTATTCGGACATGTCGAATCTAATCATTGCTTCCTTGGAACCAAATAGTTGCTTAGCTAATTGCTTTGCAAGTTCAGTCTTACCAATTCCGGTAGTTCCTACAAATAGGAATGATCCGATTGGACGACCGGTTCCGTTGAAACCAATTCGGTTACGCTTGATAGCACGAGCAACTTTTTCGATTGCTTGGTTTTGTCCAATTACGCTACCAGCTAGCTTCTTGTCTAAGTCCTTTAGATTATCCTGTTCTTGTTCTTGCAATTGACCAACAGGAATCTTGGTGATGGATTCGATAATTCCTTCAATATCTTTCGTAGATACAGTAGGGTAGGTATTATCTGATTCATCGAAGTCCTTCAACTTGTAGTTTAATTCTTCAATCTTATCACGATAGAAGGCGGCTTTTTCGTAGTCTTCCTTTTGTAGGGCATCCTTCTTTTCACTTTCGCACTTGCTTAGTTCTTCCTTTAAATCATCAGGAGACTTAACGTCTGATTTGATATTAAGCTTAGAACCGGCTTCATCGATTAAATCGATGGCCTTATCTGGCAAGAAGCGGTCTTGGATGTAACGGTTTGATAGGTAAACCGCAGCTTTGATGGCATCATCACTGTATTTAACGTGGTGATACTTTTCATAACGCCCCTTGATACCGTTTAAGATATGAAGCGCTTGTTTCAATGAAGGTTCATCAACTTGGACGGTTTGGAAACGACGAGCAAGCGCAGAATCCTTTTCGATACCACGGTATTCGTTTAGGGTAGTAGCACCAATTAGTTGGAAACTACCACGAGCTAAGGCAGGTTTTAAAACGTTTCCTGCATCCATGGCACCGTCGGCATTACCGGCACCCATAATTTCATGAATTTCATCAATAAATAAGATGATGTTCTTGTTTGATTGAACTTCCTTGATTAGTTCTTGCATTCTTTGTTCGAATTGACCACGCATGGATGTTCCTTGAACAATGGATACAACATCTAATCTGATAACACGTTTGTTCTTTAACTTATCTGGAACTTCGTGATGAGCAATCTTTAGTGCTAGTCCTTCGACGACAGCAGTCTTACCAACACCGGCTTCACCAATTAAAACAGGGTTGTTCTTGGTTCTTCTGTTTAGGATTTCAATCACACGATCGATTTCCTTATCACGACCGATAACAGGATCAATCTTGTTCTTTCTTGCTAAGTCGGTTAAATCATATCCATATTTTTCTAACACAGAGTTGGAATTGTTATTATTGTTATTTTTTTGCTGATTATTCTCAGGACGGCGGATAGAATTTTGATTGCTTTGATTCATCGCGTTAAATAAGTCATCTAAGCTACTGAAACCAAATGGATCATTCATCATATCAACACCTCCGTTATTACGATATTGCTCGGATTGTTGACTCAACTTTTGGTAACAGTCCTGACAGATATCAATATGTCTCTTTTCGCCATTGAAATTGACGAGTAAATGAATGGTTGCCTCATTTATATGGCAGTTTTCACATTTCATACGACTGCTCCTTTCTGAAAACAACTAAATGGTTAAAGGCTATTTTGACCTTTACTGACCATTTGTAAAATTATTATAACTCATCGTACATTTAGTGCAAGCAATTTGATTAGATTAAAATAATTCCTATTTTTTTCATATTTTTTAATTATGATATGTTTTAATTAGTGGCAATCGTATATAATATATATTGAAAGAGGGAATATAATTATCGCAGATAAGAATTATACTGAATTATTAAATGACCTAAAAGACAACAAAATCAAAGAATTGGTAGTCAAACCCGACGAGTTCACTGAGTTTCAAGTTGCATACATGAACTTTGATACCAGAAAGCGCGTGATAGGGAAGGCCGATCAGAACGGTGTAATTACGTATACTTACCTATCTGATAGTGGTACCAATAGTTAAAAATGTTGAGTTTTATCACATTAATTGATATTCTAAAATTAGTATAAGAATAAAAGGAGATTTTCAAAATGGAAAAACGTCAATTTAAAGTTGTTTCTGAAACTGGAATCCATGCTCGTCCTGCAACACTTTTAGTTCAAACTGCTACTAAATTCAAATCAGAATTAAAACTAGAATACCTTGGCAACACTGTTGACTTAAAGTCAATCATGGGTGTTATGTCATTAGGTGTTGGTCAAAACGCCGAAGTAACTGTTATTGCTGATGGTCCTGACGAAAAAGACGCAATTGAAGCAATTGCAAAGTCATTCAAAGATGAAGGATTAACTGATTAATTACAAGTTATATATGGTACGTCTATTAAAATAATGAGTCAGAAATATTTTATGTTTGGTTGTCATAATAGTTCATTGTCATTATTGAACGAATATGGAAACAACTACTTCGATAGAATTGTTCTGGCTCGTTTTTTTTATTAAAATAGGGAATTATGGCATTCACATGAGTTTGCAATGCAAACAGCAAAACAATATAATTACAAATAATTAATAATAAAAGAAAAGGAGGTGCTACTATGAATATTGGAATTTTTACGGATACTTATTTTCCACAGGTTAGTGGGGTTGCCACATCCATTAAGACATTAAAAGATCAATTGGAAAAAGATGGGCATCAGGTGTATATCTTTACTACAACTGATCCTCACGTTGATAAGGCCACATACGAAAAGAATATTTTTAGATTTTCCAGTATCCCCTTTATTTCTTTTACTGACCGCAGAATCGCGGTAAGGGGAATGATCCAAGCTTATCAAATTGCTAAGAAACTTAACTTGGATATTATTCATACACAGACTGAGTTCTCAATGGGAATTATCGGTAAGTTCGTGGCGAAGTTCTTAAGAATCCCATGCGTACATACTTATCACACCATGTATGAAGACTACTTGCATTACGTAGCCAAGGGTAAGCTATTAAGACCGGTACATGTTAAAGATGCAACCTTAGCGTTTTGTCACAACATGTCAGGGGTAGTGGCGCCAAGTAAAAAAGTATTAGACACGTTAGTTAGATACGGGGTAAAGAGTCCGATTAGGATTATCCCAACCGGAATTAATATCAATAAATTTGCGACTCAATCTGATTTTGATTTACGTAAATATTTAGGGGTAGATAAGGACGCTCCTGTGTTATTATCAGTGAGTCGTTTGGCTTACGAAAAGAACATCAAAGAATTAATTAATTGCATGCCAACAATCTTGGCTGACAAACCATTAACCCAATTAGTGATTGTGGGGGATGGACCAGCCGGAGAAGACTTGAGAAAACAAGTCGATGACATGAAGCTAAATGCCAACGTTAAATTCGTTGGTGAAATTAATAACGATGAGGTATATAAATATTACCGAGATGCCGACTTGTTTGTATCGACATCTAATTCTGAATCACAAGGTTTAACTTATATTGAAGCAATGGCTGCCGGAGTTAAGGTAGTGGTTGCATCAAGTCCATATACTGAGGACCTATTAAGTGATAAGGCACTAGGGATGACCTTCTCAAATAAAGATGGCTATGTTTCAAGCGTATTGGAATACTTGAATCAAACTAAAGCTAAACCAGATCAATCAAAGGAAGAACTTAGACAAACTAAGTTACATGAAATATCATCTGAAAACTTTGCCAATCGAATTGTGGCCTTTTATAAGAGTGCCCAATTAGATTTCAACAAAGAATTTAGCGATGATAATGGGATAAGCGACTAGGAGGATTTATGATAAAAATAGATATGTTTTCAACTGCCGACAAGGTAAAGGGACAAGGAGTTGGTAGTGCCTATCTAGAGTTAATTAAATTAATGGAAAAGCGTTTTTCAGAGGAGTTTGACATTGAAATCAATGATCCGAAGAAATCTGATATTACTCACTACCATACAATTAATCTAAGATATTACTTCTCTACATTCCAAAAGAAACGTGGAAGAAGAATTGGGTATGTGCACTTCCTACCAGAAACATTGGAAGGAAGCTTGAGTTTGCCCAAACCAATCAAATGGATTTTTTATAAATATGTAATTGCGTTTTACAAACGAATGGAACATATTGTAGTAGTTAATCCAACTTTTATACCTAAGTTGGAAGCATATGGGATTAATCGTGATAAAATTACTTACATTCCAAACTTCGTTAGCAAGAAGGAATTCTATCCTTTCACCGAAGACGAAAAGTTGGCTGCTAGAAAGGAACTTGGTATCGATAAAGACAAGTTCGTCGTAGTGGGAACTGGTCAGGTGCAAACTAGAAAGGGAATTCTTGATTTTGCCAAACTAGCCGAAGAAAACCCAAATGTCGAATTTATTTGGGCAGGTGGTTTTTCATTTGGTAAAATTACTGATGGATACAAGAACTTAAAACTCTTGGTAGACAATCCACCCGCAAACCTTAATTTCCCAGGAATCGTGGATCGTGATAAATTAGTTCAATACTACAACGTTGCTGATTTATTCTTACTACCATCATTTAACGAATTGTTCCCAATGTCAGTACTGGAATCATTCTCTTGTGGAACTCCAGTAATGCTTAGAAGTTTAGATTTATATAAAGAAATCATCAGTGGGTACTATGAACCATTTACTACTTTTGAAGAAATGAATGATAGTTTACATCGCTTAATTGATAATCGAGATGAACTAAAGGAATTGTCTGATAAAGCACTAGCTGCATCTGATTACTATTCAGAAGATCATCTAGCTTCAATTTGGCATAAATTCTATAAAGGTCAGATAAAAGAGGGATAGTAATGTTGAAGAGAAATGTAATAACGTTCTTTATGATGTTTCTAATCGGGATACTGATTTTTTGGTATTTCATCAGAGATATCAATATGGATGTATTGATTGCAGATTTTTTTACTATTAATTGGTGGTGGATTGCCGTTGCCTTCCTATGCATGTTGCTATACTTAGGATTAGAGGCGGTGGTTACTAAGACAATCGTGGATACCCAAGTTGATCACTTTACTTGGTGGGATGCGATTAGAGTTCCATTGGTAGAACAACTATTCAACGGAATCACACCATTCTCATCAGGTGGACAACCAGGACAACTATATGTAATGGTTCAAACGGGCGTGGATGCTGGTAAGGCCAGTTCAACGCTCTTGATGAAGTTTGTTGTCTTTCAAACCATGATAGTAATTAATTTCATTTTGAGTCTTATTGTCGGTTTTCAATACGTGGAAGAAAAGCTACACTATCTAGCTTTGCTGGTATTGTTTGGCTTCTTCGTTCACCTATTTGTCATTGTCGCCTTGTTATTAATCATGTATTGGTATACATTTACTAAGAAACTGGTTGATAATTTGGTAAAACCACTTAAAATCTTTATGAAGGATGAAAAGTATCTTTCATTTAAAGAGATGTTAGACAACAAAATCGATACATTCCATATGGAAAGCATCAGAATCGCTAAACAATGGAAGCTAATGTTAAAGATTATTGTTATTACTTTCTTCCAACTAGCTTTCTACTACCTAATTCCATACTTCATCATCTTGGCATTAGGATTTGATCAAGTTAACATCATCATGATTGTTAGCTTACACGTATTAATCTTTATGATAATCTCACTATTCCCAATTCCAGGAGGAGCTGGGGGAGCAGAGTACAGTTTTGAAACTTTGTTCAAGAGTTTTATCACCAATAACACAAAGTTAATTCTCGCGTTAATTGCTTGGCGCTTGATAACTTATTACTTAGGAATGATTTTAGGGGCGGTAGCATTCTTTATTCGTCCCAATAAGATTGATAAGTAAATTTACTAACACTTTATATTTTTTATTTTGGAGGCATAGAAATGTCTAGTCATATTAAGAACACCAGAAAGTTCTTTAATACAAAATTTGGCTTTTTTGTATTAATTGTGGCCTTATTCTGGTTGAAAACATATATTTCATACCGTATTGATTTTACCTTAGGTGCAAAGGGTGGCATTCAACAATTCCTATTGGCTGTTAACCCACTACCAGCTGCATTACTAATCTTTGGTATTGCTTTGTACTTTAGAGGTAAGCTAGCTTACTGGCTAATGATTATTATTGATTTAATCGAATCAATTTGGATTTTTGCCAATGTTTTATACTACCGTGAATTCTCTGACTTCCTATCATTTGGAATCATCAAGGGTTCTGGTACTGTTCAAAACAACCTTGGTAAGAGTTTAGCTGAAATCTTACATCCATTAGATTTCTTCGTATTTATCGATATCATTGTATTGATCTTATTACTACTATTCAGAGTAATTAAGGTGGACCATGCTCCATTTAAGAAGAGAAACGCCTTTGCAATCACCATCTTATCTTTAGTATTGATGTTTGCTGAATTTGGTGTATCTAATGCAGATAGATCAGGTCTATTAACAAGAACTTTTGATAACAACTACATTGTTAAGTACCTTGGTTTAAATGAATATGCAGCATTTAATGCATATCAAACCCACAAGGAAAGTCAAACTAGAGCTGAAGCTAAACCATCTGATTTAAATAGTGTCCTTACATATCTAAAGCATAACCGTAGTAAGTCTAATATCGAATACTACGGTAAGGCTAAGGGTAAGAATGTCTTTATCATTCATTTGGAAAGTTTCCAACAATTCTTAATTGATTACAAAGTTGATGGTAAGGAAGTAACTCCAAACCTAAACAAGTTCTACCATAACCAAAACACATTATCATTTGATAACTTCTACCACCAAGTAGCACAAGGTAAGACCTCTGATGCTGAAATGATGCTAGAAAACTCACTATTCGGTCTACCTGAAGGATCAGCAATGGTTACTTATGGTACTCAAAACACATACCAAGCTGCACCAGCTATCTTAGCTCAAAAGGGTTACAGTACTGCTGCATTCCATGGGGATGTGCCTAGTTTCTGGAATAGAGATAATGCATACAAGTCATGGGGATACCAATACTTCTTTGATTCAAACTACTACACTGAAAAACCATCATACAGTGTCGGTTACGGTTTGAAGGATAAGATCTTCTTTAAAGATGCTGCACAATACATCCAACAATTACCACAACCATTCTATGCAAAACTAATTACACTAACTAACCACTATCCATATGAATTGGATAAACAAAACGTATCATTCCCAGCAACTAAGACTGGTGACAATACTGTTGATCCATACGTACAAACTGCTCACTACTTAGACCAAGCTTTTGGTGAATTCATGAATTACCTAACTAAGACAGGTCTAATGAAGAACAGTATGATTGTGCTATACGGTGATCACTATGGTATTTCAAACAACCATAGACCAGCTATCGCTCAATTACTACACAAGAAGTCTATTAACAGCTTCGACTTAGCACAATTCCAAAAGGTTCCATTCATGATTCACATGGACGGACTAAAGGGTGGAATTGACCACACTTACGGTGGAGAAATTGACGTATTACCAACACTATTACATCTATTGGGTGTAAGGGACGATAATACTATCCAATTTGGTAACGACTTGTTATCTAAGAAGAGAAACCAAGTTGTTGCATTCAGAAACGGAGACTTTGTATCTCCTGAATACACAGTAGTAGGTGGAAGTGTATACCTAACTAAGACTGGTAAACAAATTACACCAAACAAGAAACAAGCTGCTGAAATCAAGAAGATGCAAAACCACGTTACTACAGAACTATCTCTATCAGATAAGGTAGTACTAGGTGACTTACTACGTTTCTACAATCCTAAGGGCTTCAAGAAGGTAGATAAGAAGTCATACAGCTACAAGTATGCTGATGGAATGAAGCTTCTTAAGGAAATGGATAAAAAGAAGAAGACTGATCTATTGAATAAGTTGAAGAAGAAAGATACTTTGAACTTATACAAGACAGACGCACCTGAATTAAAATAGTTTCAAAACAAAAGGACGACTTTAAAAGTCGTCCTTTTTATTTTTAAATTAATGTTGACGCGGTGTCGATATTTTGATAATATAAATATTGCTGTTGATGAGGCGGTCAAAAACCTCGTTAAAACGTTAAAAAATCAATAAAAAAACTGTTGACTTTACGTTAACAAGATGGCATAATATTTATTGTTGTCGATGAGCGACAAACGTTGATGTGAAAACATTCATCAACGAAATAAATAAAAAAAGTTATTGACACAGTGTTGATAATTTGGTAATATTAAATAGTTGTCAATTGAGACAACACTTGATATTAAAGGGTAGATCTTTGAAAACTGAACAAGATTGATAATCGATGATGTGTAAGGAACTTACAACTTGGTTGTAAGAATTAAACATTGCGAAGTCAATTCGCTTATAAAATAACAATTTATTCAGAAGAGCTA
>NZ_JBMHFD010000011.1:0-35720 GCF_049166695.1 Apilactobacillus intestinapis | reverse complement strand
TTTTCTAGCTACCATTTGAGATCCCATACCGTTTAGGTATGCGTTAATTACATTTAATTTATCTTCTACTTTATATTTAGACACAAAAACACCCCAAAGTTTTGTACAAACTTTGGGGTGCAGTGCACATTGCGGCGTCTTTTTTATTTATCTAATGTCTTCTGAGTAGAATTGTTGTTTTGCTAAAGCAAGGTTACCAATGATTGATAACTTGTCAGCGTCTTGACTAGGAAGGGTGATGTATTGATCGATATCACCGACATCAAGGTAGCCATCGAATAGCTTCTTGAATTGTTCCTTAATCTTGCCTAATTCTATTTCGTTTAAAATACTACCACCTAAGATAACCTTTTGTGGTCTGATGAAGACAGTGGTTTGAATTACGGATTGTGCGATGTAGAACGCCACAGTATCCCATAGGGGGTTAAACATTGAGATTTCTTGTGGGCGTTGGTGAGTTCTGGCTTCGATGGCCTTGGTTGATACAAGTCCTTCTAAACAGTCACCTTGATATGGACAGGTTCCCTTGAAGTCTTGGTCGTTAACGTTTCTTTGGGGGATGATATGACCAATTTCAGGGCTTCCCATGTGTCCAACAAACTTTCCATCGTTTACAATTCCGACACCGACACCATCACTGATTGTGATGTATGCCAGACTCAAGATAGGATCATCTTTTAGAATCGAGCTAATGTACTCTCCATAGGCACGGCTGTTAACATCAGTTGTAAATGAGATTGGAATATTGAAATGATGTTTGAATGTGCCCAATAGGTTAATATTTTGCCAGTTAGGGCGGGAGGATTCTTTAATATAACCGTATTGAGAAGAGTAAGTACGAAGTTCCAAAGGACCGAATGATGAGATACCAATAGCTGCTAAATCGTCAAAACCTTTGAAGTAGTCGATAGCTTTTTTCAAAGTTTCTTGAGGTTCAGTTAAATCAATTACAATCCAGTCTGAGATATTGCACTTACCGTCACCAACAGCACAAACCATTTGGTTGTGATCAGTGGTACAGAGACTTCCTAATAACATATTCAACGCCTCTTTTTAGTGAAATTTTTCGTTATCTTGTTCTTGAATTTCCTTACGTCTTTCTTCGTATCCTGGTTTACCAAGTAGGGCAAACATGTTTTGCTTGTAGTCTTCAACACCTGGTTGGTTGAATGGGTTAATACCGTTTAGGTAACCTGAAACTGCAATCGCAAATTCGAAGAAGTAGATTAAGTAACCTAAAGTAGCTTCGCTGTTGTCTTCAGCTGTTACCAACATGTTTGGTACGCCACCGTTTGTGTGAGCGATAACAACGGCTTCTCTTGCAGTCTTGTTAACTTCGTCCATTGTAGTGTTTTCCAAGTACTTTAGACCATCTAAGTTTTCTTCGTTGGCAGGAATACCTAGGTTTGAAGCAGGTTGTTTGATTTCAACAACTGTTTCCATTAGGTTACGCATCCCTTCTTGGATGTATTGACCTAATGAGTGTAAATCAGTACTGAAGATAGCTGAACTAGGGTAGATACCCTTGTAGTTCTTTCCTTCGGTTTCACCTGCAAGTTGTTTCCACCATTCGGCTAGGAAACGAAGATGTGGTTCGTAACTTTCAAGGATTTCATTAGTGTAGCCTTTACGGTATAAGATGTTTCTGTAAGCAGCGTATAGAAGTGAGTCGTTTTCATATAAAGGAGCGTCCTTTAATGCAACTTGAGCTTCGTGTGCACCGTCCATTAAATCATCGATGTTAGCACCTGATGCGGCGATTGGAAGAAGACCAACCGGAGTTAGTACTGAGTATCTTCCACCAATTCCATTAGGGATTACGAAACTAGTGTAGCCTTGATCGATTGCTTCATCGTGTAAAGCACCTTTCTTAGCGTCAGTAGTTACGTAAATACGCTTGTTAGCTTCTTCTTCACCGTATTTTTCAATTAACTTTTCTTTGAAGATTCTAAATGCCATTGCTGGTTCAGTAGTGGTACCTGACTTAGAAATAACGTTAACTGAGAAGTCACGATCACCGATTACACGTAGTAAGTCGGCAGTGTAAGCAGGGCTAATTGTGTTACCTGCGAAGAAGATTTGAGGGTGCTTGTCAGTACCTTCTAAGTTGAAGAAACTTCCGTGTAGGAAATCTAATGCCATCTTGGCACCTAGGTATGAACCACCAATACCGATAACAACTAGGACATCTGATTTTTCTTGAATGTCTCTGGCAGCGTCTTTAATACGGTCGAATTCAACGGGATCGTATTCGTCTGGTAAGTTTACCCAGTCACCCATTTTGGCTTCAACACCGGTTCCGTGAACTAATAAGTCACGGGCGGTTTGTACCATTGGGGCGATTTCCTTTAATTCATTTGATTGCACAAAGGACTTTAGACCTTTGGTGTCTAATTCAACTCGTTTCATTTTATGTTCCTCCATCGATTAATCAATTTTAACGATGTTTTCTTTGTAGTATTGTCTTGATGCTAATGCGAAGTTACCGATTGTAGCTGAACCGTTGTCTTCACATGTTGGCATAGTGATGTAGTAGTCTAAGTCGCCAACTTCAACGTAGTCGTTGAACATTTCCTTGAATTGTTCACGAACTTTCTTGATGACTGGTTCAGAGATTACTCCACCACCTAAAATAACTTTTTGTGGACGGATGAATAGGGTAGCTTGCATTACCGCTTGGGCAATGTAGTAAGCCATGATGTCCCATACAGGATCATCCATAGGAACATCTTTACCTTTCTTACCGCAACGAACGTCAAAAGTAGGACCAGCTGCTAGACCTTCTAGACAGCTGTGGTGGTATGGACATAATCCCTTAAAGTCTAAATCGTCTGGGTGGCGTTTTAGATAAATGTGTCCAGCTTCAGGGTGACCTAGAGAACCAATGAATGAACCTTCATTGATAATTCCGGCTCCAACACCAGTACCGAAAGTGTAGTATACCAGTGTTTGTAATGGATTATGATTTCTAATTGATGTAATGTATTCACCATAAGCGGAACCATTAACATCAGTAGTCCAAAAGATAGGAATATCGAAATGTTTCTTCATTGTTCCTAAGAAGTTAGTGTTGGACCAGTTTGGTTTTGGTGTGTCTGTTATATAACCATATTTTGGTGAGTCTGTGCGCACTTCGATGGGACCAAATGACGCAATACTCATGGCGGTTAAGTCGTCGAATTTTTCGAAGTATTCAATACATTTGCTTAATGTTTCATCAGGAGTGGTGGTAGGAATTCTCACACTGTCAAGAATTTCATAGTTTTCATTACCTACGGCGCAAACAAATTTTGTTCCGCCTGCTTCAATGCTACCAAATTTCATAGTTGAATCTCCTTTAACCTTTTTCTATGGGGAGTATTAGTTTTTGAATGCGCTCCCAATTTTTATTATGGACCCGATTTTTCTAAATACAAGTAAAAAATAGTTAAAAAAGGTTAAGAATTTAAAAATCAATTGTCATGGATATATAACTACAATGGCGGGCTTTTTAAAGATTTTATAAAGATAATGTAAACGGTTTCATTTAACCCGTAAACCTGCTACAATTAGACACAATAATACGAAAAAAGTGAGGCTAGAGAAATGGATACAAAGTACTGGAATATCGATCGATTAGGTCGACTATATAAAGATTGGGACCCAGAAGTGTTAAATAAATTGGAAACAAAGATTGCTAAATCTCACTGGCGTCCTGGATACCACATTACTACTCAAACCGGTTTATTGAATGACCCCAACGGTTTTTCATACTTCAATAACCAATGGCACTTGTTCTACCAAGCATTCCCATACGGTGCTGTTCATGGACTAAAGAGTTGGCAACACATGGTGTCAGATGACTTAGTTCACTGGAAGTTCATCGACAAGCCAATGGTGCCGGACTTATATTCTGACCGTAATGGATGTTATTCCGGTAGTGCCATTAACGTTGACGATAAGCTATTCTTGATGTACACCGGAAATACATTTGAAGGTGAAGAAATGGCTAGACATCCTTACCAATTAGGTGCTTGGATGGATGACGATAATAATATCTCAAAACTAGATCACCCATTGATTGAAAGTGAACCAACTGGAGTTACCGGTCACTTTAGAGACCCCCAAGTCATTAAGAACGGCGACTACTACTACGCATTTTTGGGTGCCCAAACCGTCGATAATGCCGGTGAAATCCTAACCTACCGCACTAAAGACATTGAAAACGGCTGGGAACTATACAAGAAGTTAGATCTTGGAACTGACAACCTAGGCTACATGGCTGAATGTCCAAACGTTGGTTTCATCGATGGAAAAGTCGTAGTAATCTTCTGCCCACAAGGTGCCGACAAACACGAATTCCATTATGACAACGTTCACCCAAACGCATACATTGTTGCGGATAACTTAGACTTCGAAGAAATGAAATTGATTAATCCTTCGGAAATGAAACAACTTGATGAAGGTTTCGACTACTACGCCACTCAAGTATTGAATGCTCCCGATGGTCGCTTGCTATCTGTCGGTTGGATTGGTTTGCCTGATACCGAATACCTATCTGATCAAGAAGGTTGGGAAGGTGAACTTTCAATGGTAAGGGAATTACACATTGAAGATGGTGACTTAACTCAACGCCCAGTCCAAGAATTCAAACAATTAATCGAAGAAGATGAAGCAAGTGACACTGATTTACAAAAACACATTGAAGCTGCACCATTTGATGGACACTTCAATTTGAACTTGGAATCAGAAGATAGCTATCTTCGTTTGTCATACGATGAAAGTGACCAAGAATGGACATTGAAACGCAAGAATGTCGGTGAAGATACTTCAATGCGCACATTCAAGGGTGAAGCTTCATCAGTTGATTTCTATTTAGACAACACAGTATTTGAAATCTACATCCTAGGCGGCAAGATTACCATGACCGGACAATTCTTCCACGACGGTAATGAAGTCAGGGTTAATAGTGAAAATATGAGTGTTAAACAAAACAAGATTGGTAATATGTAAGAAAACTGCAACTAGTTATATTTCTGGTTGCCGTTTTTATTTTTATCGACTTAATCAATACTTAATAATATAATCATAATAGAGTTGTAATAATTACGTATCGGGGGATACATTTATGAAGCTGAAAAGCATTATCGAATTGATAGTGTTAATAATGTTTGCATTCATTGCCGTTAGTTTTTCAACCACCAAAGCCTCAGCGCAAGTCCAATACATTAGCTCTAATCCAAAGAGCATTCGTGGAACCTGGTATGGTGAAAAAGAAATTAATGGTCAAGATTATCACATGTCGATTTCCTTTGATAAAAAGAAGGCCGTTTTCGTGGATGGTAACGGATCAGAAACCGGAAGCAAGATTTATAGTATTAACGCCAAGAATGTCAAAGTGCGTAAAGGAACGTTTTTCACTCCGGTCTACAGCGGATACTACAGACAAAACGGTCACAATGAATACTTCTCAAAGCCATGGGGGACCAGCAAGTCGACCGACCCAGAGACGACTTATGGATATGGTGAGTACAGAGGACATGAAACATTAGTGATGCTAAACAATAATACCGGAGATAAGGTTGGCTTTTTTAGAACAGAAAAATTAGTCGATAAATACTCAGACCGGTTTTAAATGAAAAGCAGCTAGATTAAATTTCTAGTTGCTTTTTTTATTTTTGTATAATATTATATGTCGTATAATATAATTTGAAATATAACTGGAGATGTTCAAATGGCCATTAAAGTAGCAACGAAGCTATTAGATGGTTGTGTCTTGGGTCTATTGGAACAAGAAGAGATGTATGGATATGAACTTACTAAGCGAGTTCAAGAGTCCATTAACGTTTCTAATTCGACAATGTATCCGGTCATGCGCCGTTTAAAATCAGAAGGATTGGTCGACACATACGACGAATCGTTTGAAGGCCGTAACCGCAGATACTACCGGATTACTGAAGCAGGAAAGACACAGCTAGAAGAAGTAAAGACAGAATGGATGACGTTTAAGACCGGCATCGATGATTTAATGGGGGGATAAAATTGAATCAGTATATCGAGGAACTGACTCAACACTTGAAGAAACTTAGCGAACAAGACGCGATGGACGCTATCAGCTACTACGCCGACTATCTAACGGATGAAAACTTAAATACATACGAGGAATGTGTGAAGGAGTTGGGTTCACCAAACCGTTTAGCACTACAAATTCGTGCCGATATTTCTATCAACAATTCAGATAGTTCAACACCGCAAAAGTTCTGGGAATTACCATCAATTGTGATCTTGGCATTGTTTGCCAGCCCACTATTAATTCCGGTCGTAATTAGTCTAATCCTAGTGATTTTTGGTGCCGTTTTGGCAGCCAGCCTAATGGTGCTTGCGGTTGTATTAGTACTAATTTTGAGCTTTATCGTTTTTCTATGTGCAACGGTATGGGGTGTGACCAACATCACAGGTCACTTGTTTGAAAGCATCATGGTATTAGGGATGGCACTATTCTCCCTTGGTCTATCCATGGAATTATATCCATTATCAAAATGGTTAGTGAAAAGATTGGCCAACTGGATTCAACACGTCACAATCTGGACATACAAGAAGTGCCTAAGATATGGCAATGATGAAGGGAGAGTCAACAATGAAGAAATTTAGTCTAATCGGATTAGGTCTAATCGTTGCTGGAGGAATCGTCTTTTCAATCGGATACGCTAAGTCCGACCAAAGTATCACCGATATTTTCTTTAGTCGTAATATGGATAAGACATACACCAAGCCGGTGAAGGCATACGATAAGATTAGCGCGTATGGAAACATCAACCTAACAATAAAATCCGGTAGTGAGTTTACCATCACATCCACTGATTCAAAGGATCATCCACTAGTATATAAGGTGCAAAATGGGACTTTGGAATTACGCCAAGACAATAACGAAAGTAGCTTCTCAACCAACTTTCAAATGGGTGAACTATCAAGACTATCATTTGTGACAGTGACTGTGCCTAGTCACCAATTGACTAAGGTTGATGGTTTAGATAATCGTTTCAGTCTAAAACTAAAACACTACAGTAATAAGTCACCATTGGATGTTACCGGATGGGGGAACGTCAAAATAAAGGACGTTAATGCTAAATCCATTCGCGTGCGCGGCATTGAAGACCGTGTCTCAATCGCCGATAGTACATTCAATGGGGATGCTAGCCAAATTGATGCCGGAGACAACTACGTTGATTTACACAATAGTAGTTTTAAATCATTAGCAATCAAGTCAACTACAGGGGATGTCAATATTGACAGACCGACAATTGAAAGCCATCTTTCAGTTATTACTGACACTGGTAATATCTTTGCGCAGCTAAAGAAATCAGAAGATGCCAGACTAGATGTGAATACATCAGGTCCTAAACCAACTGTAAAAACAGCGGTAAAGGCGGTTAATACCGACAAGCAATACCAATTTAAGTCCAATACAGGGACAATTACGGTGTTAGAATAATCATTTTACGATATAGCATATAAATTTATTAGCAAATATAGTAAAATTATAAGTATAATAATGTAAATCATATCAGGAGGGACAATAACGTGTTTAACGATAAAATCGTTTTTAATTACATGTATAATTTATGGGTAGCTGTCTACTCAGACTTAAGTGACGCTGACGTCGAAGAAATTGGCCAAGTGCTATTAAAGAATAGTAAGGAAGAATACAACAGCCAAAATGATCAAAATATCACCGACGACGACTTCATTGATATGATTTCCGAATACTCAGAAGACATTCGTGAACAAGCTGTAAGTGAAGCTGAAGAAGATATTAAAAAACACCGTGCACCTAAGTTCAAAAAGGTAGACGGCAAGTGGAATATTTAAAGAATTAGACCGACTCGATTGAGTCGGTCTTTTTTTGTGCGTATGTATATGGAAATAGTTAATGAAAAATAAATGCATTGTTAAATGGTTGCTAAAAGAATTATAATATTATTATAGTTCGATAAAAACATTTTAATATATCAGGGGGATGCTAAATGAAAAATGATTCAACGAACCACAATAAATTATTTAATTGTTTGATGAAATTAATTTATTCATCAATTTTAATGGGAGCATTATACTCAGGGTGGCAATACCTAGGTATTGTTCAAGCTCAAGCAAGTGAAAACAATCAAAATGGTGTTGATTCTAAGACGACAGACAATGATTCATGGGATGGTCCAGTTATTTCTAGCTCTGATGGTGGAGAAATATATTTTGATCCTGATTATGCATATTACTATCCTGGTGCCGAAAATTTTGATACTCCATACAATGGTAAATACATAATTTCAGATCCGGATGATCCTAATAGTTATGCTGGAGTTTACGACAAAGGAACTATAGTTAATACTTCTTTTGCTTCACAATATTTAAAAGACAAGGGATTCGAGACATATAATATTCCTAGTACTGTCACTATGAATGATAAAGGTATTCATATTCAAATGAAATCAGTTGATCACAAGGATGGATTGGCTCAATTTAAATTAATTGATTTTAATGGTAATTACATTAAAAGTTATTATGATACCCCAAGCAGTACCTATAATATTGATAATTTAATTAACAAAATAAAAAACGACGGATATAACGTTGTTTATAGACCTTCATCCAGCATTATTGATACAACTAATAAAAATCAAGTGTATGACTTAATTGTTCAACTGCCTTATCATGTATTGAGCATTAACACCGTAGATAGTACCAATAATAAAATTATAACTAAGTATTTATATGCAGTTACAAATTATGGAACAACCAGCACAGATTATGTTAAGGATAGATTAGACGATGAGTATTCAATCGCTAATCCCAATGATTTATTAAAAAATGTACCCAATAATGAAACAAATTATGACATTGTGGTAAATAGGACATCTAATTTTAATCCAAATAATGAATCTTTTTATGGTGACGAAAATGTAAGAGATATTCCAGATATTGATAACGTATCTTCAGCTGAGGGAAATGATGATTCATATAATCCAGCTGAAAATGAATTTCACACAAAAGTTAATTTTGTTGATAAGAATGGTAAACTTTTAGATTCTGCAATTTTCAGTAATCAAAAAAGCAATTTAATTTATACAAGGTTTACTCATTTGTTTACGGCCGATAAGTATATGGATGATAATGTAATACCTACAGTATTAGATTTGGACAAGGGACCATATACTTTTACAGTTTCAGATGAATACTTAGCTTCACATGGCGATACTTTTATCCACGATGATAATATTGATAATGAATGGAGAGAAGGCGGATCTAAGAAGCTGCAGTATGAAAATCAAAAGGCACTAGATGATGATTCTAGTAGTAATTTACCTTCTAATAATGTGTCGTCTTCAAAAAATGATAATACATCATCAACTTCAACACCTTCAAACTCAAATCAACAACAAGCCCAAAATAATTCACAACAAACTGAACCTCAAACTACCAAGAGTGATGTGAATTCTTCTCAAACGGCTCAAAGCAATCAACAATCAGCTGCTGAACCTGCTAAGAGTAGTACACAACCAGCACCAACACCAGCTCCGGTTGTTCAATCACACGCAACTGCTGCACCAGTAACTTCTACAGAGAAAGCAACACCAGCACCTGCACAAGCACCAAAGCAAACACAATCTCCAGCACCACAACCAGCAGTTAAAACAACTTCACAATCTGCTAAGCCGGTTGTTAAAGCTAAGGCTGATAGTTCAAAACCAACTAAAGCACAATTAAAAGCTATTACTAAAACATACAAAAAAAGTGAACATGTTGTTAAAACTGATACTTCAAAACTTAAAGCTTTGAAGAAAAAGATGAAGAAGCATGCCACAAAGAAACAAAAAGCGACTTACAAGAAACTTCAAACAAAATTAGCCGCTGAAAAGAAAGCATTTAATTCAGTAAAAACTCAAGAAGGGAAACTATTTAAGTACTTCAAGAGTGTTGCAACCATCGGTCGTGATAATAAGCAAATTAAGTCATTAACTGCCCAAATGAAGAAACTAAAGAAAAAGCATTCTAAGGCAAGTAAGAATAAATATTCCAAGGACAAAAAGGCTTTAAAGAAAGCAAATAATTCATTGAAAGCAGCTACTAAGTTTGTAAAGAACTACAAGTAATAAAAAAGTAGATCTAAATAGGTCTGCTTTTTTATTTGCTTTTACGATATTAATAATCTCGATATAATCCGATTTTTAAATTCTGATTAAATATATTATAATAAAGTTATAATTTAATAAATTCTTAACAATTTATATTTGGGGGAGATATTGTATGAAGGAATCAAATGATAATAATTTGAAGGTTTCTAGATATTGGAAAAAAGCATTGTACTCATCTATTTTACTTGGTGCAATTTTTATTGGTGGACAATATGTAGACTCAGTTCCAACAAAGGCAGATACAGTTTCAGATACACAAAGCTCAAATCAATCAGATCAAGTTAGTATCGATTTCATTAATGCAGATGACCATAGTGAAGCGATTGGAGACTTTGTAAATGGGTATATTGGAAAACCAACAAATTTGGTTTACTACAAAACAAAACTTCAAGATTTAGGATATGATGTCTCTAATATTCCAGATACATATACACCGACTACACAAGAAAATGCCCAAAATCCAGATGCAAATACTTTTTATGTTAATTTAACGGGTGCAGAACAAGAACCTAATGACTTGAATGGTAGTAATAAGCTTATTTTTGAAATTAAGGATCAAAATTATAACTATATTGAGTCTAAGTATTCCAGCACTGATAGTAACGAGTATGATTGGAATAATAAAACTAATCCAGACTATCAAAAAATTATAAATGATTTAAATCAAGAACAAATAAAGTATAGATTAAACAATTTATTCAATAGTACATCACCCTTGCCCATTGATCTAACAATCAACGAGAATATTGGAAATACTACTGAGTTACATAAGGGGAATAATGTTTTTTGCTTTTTTGTAGTAGCGCCAACCCATGCTTTAACTATTAATTATGTTAATCAAAATAATGTAACAGTTTTTAGGACAATTAGACAAGTCACAAACTATGGACATACCAATTTTAACGATGATGCATCTAAGTTTAACGACAATGGAATTTCTATTAACCCTGGACAACAATACGTCTCAAATAATCAAGATACAGCAACCGTTAATGTGACTACTGATAGTACATTCGTTGCCCCAACGAACCCAAGTGATGTTAAAACATATGACTACGGCTATGCAAGTCCATACGTTTCAGATGCCTCACAACCGATTACTAGTGATGGTTACTATACTACCGTTAATGTCGTAGGAGCTGATGGTAATAACATTGTATCTTTACTTGTAGGTAGTTTAGAATCACAATTGGTTAGTACTAATAACATAGGTCCTGCAAATCAAGACTATACTTCACCTGTTAATTTTAATAACGTTAAAGACTTGCCATCATTCCTTGATCTAACCAAGGGTCCATACACATTCCACAGTACGGATACATTATCAGGTCTACAAGCATCAAGTGCAGCAGCCAAGAGTCAAGCAGCTGCAGAACAACAAGCATCTTCATCTGCTCAGTCTTCACAATCAAATCAAACACAACAAGCATATCCGCAATCATCTGCATCACAACCAGCTGTAGAATCTGCAAAGAGCAGCGCAGTAGTTTCATCTGCATCACAACCATCAATTGAACCAGCAAAAAGTAGTGCACAACCATCATCTGTGCCAGCCGAACAACCTGCTGCCCCAGCTGTTCAATCACACTCAACCGCTTCTCCAGTTGTTTCTACAGCGAAATCAACACCAGCGCCCGAAACAAAGAAAACACCGGCTCCAGCACCAAAACCGGTAGTAAAACCCGCTCCACAAACTGCCAAACCAGTTGTGAAAGCTAAGACTGAAAATGCCAAACCAACCAAAGAACAACTAAAAACGATTACTAAGACATACAAACAAAGTGAACATGCTGTTAATACTGATACAGCTAAATTGAAATCTTTGAAGAAAAAGATGAAAAAACATGCTACCAAAGAACAAAAGACGACTTACAAGAAACTTCAAGCAAAATTAGCCGTTGAAAAGAAAGCACTTAAATCAGTAAAAACACAGGAAGAAAAGGTTACTAAGTACTTCAAGAGCGTTTCAACTATCAATCACGATAGCAAACAAATTAAGTCATTAACTGCTCAATTGAAGAAACTAAAGAAGAATCATTCAAAGGCCAACAAGAAGAAAGCCGCTAAAGTTCAAAAAGCTTTAAAGAAAGCTAACAATTCATTGAAAGCAGCTACTAAGTTTGTAAAGAAATATAAGTAATAATTAAAGCAGACCTGAATAGGCCTGCTTTTTAGTTTGCCCTTAAAAACTTTGTAACCTTTTTTAAAAAAGAGTAAAAATCACTGCATTAATATACACTTTGTTCAAAAAGCTCCTAGAATAGAATTGTAAAAAGAAATAGGAAAGAAGCTGTGTATTATGACTAAATTCAATAATACTAAGAAATGGGTATATGCCGCAGCCATGACTGGGGTATTATTTGCTGGAGCCCAATATGCTAATTCATCCAGTAACTATTTAGCTAAGGCGGATACCACAAACAATACGTCTCAACATCAATACAAATACAATTCAACAATTAACTTCCAAGATCAAAACAAGAACTCACTTGGTGGCGTAACTGCTTCAAGTGATAGCAACAACTTCCAAAAGTCACGTCTTTCATACACTTTGCACTACAACAACAAGACATATGACTTCACTGACCAAATCAAGAACGACAAGGATATCCCTGACACCATTGATTTAAGCAAGTCAGAATACAACTACACCTTGAATCAACCAACTCACACTTTGACAGTTAACGTCATTGATAAGGATACCGGTGCCGTTCTTGCCACCAAGGGATACACTGTAACTGACTTTGGTACAACTGACATCAAAGACTTAGTTGAACCATTCTCAAACGACTACAGCTACAGTTACACAGATCCATTTAACTATGAATACCAATACAACGTTGAAGTATCAAAGGCTAACGTATCAAGCGCTAGTGGTACTACTATTCATGGGCAAACTTCCGCATCTTACGATAACGAAGGTAAACAAAGTGCTTCAACCACTACATCATCAGCTGCTGCTTCAACTGGAACCAACACTAATGAAAGCTCTACTTCAAGTGAAAGTTCATCAGCTGAAATATCAAGCGCCGCTAGTTCAAGTCAATCCAGCGAAGCTTCAAGTGCTGAAAGTTCAAACGCATCAAGCGCTGAAAGCTCAACACAAAGCTCAGCTGAATCTTCAAAGGCTAGCCAAAGCAGTGAAGAAGCTTCAAGTGAAGCAACTACCTCATCACAAGCTGAAAACCAAAGTTCTGAAGCCGCAAATACTTCATCATCTGAATCATCTGTTGCTTCATCTGTAGCGTCATCAATGGCTGAAAAGAAGTCAGAAGCTAATAAAGAAAATGAAAAGACATCAGTTATTTATGATCCTGTAAATCCAGGTGCAGAAAAGGCTGGTAACAATGCTGGTGAACCTGCAAAGGCTGAAGCAAGCAAGTTACCACAAACTGGTGACAAAACTAACCAACAAGCAATTGCCGGTGTTGGTATCATCGCAATGATTGTTGGTGCTGTTCTTGGATTCTTTGGATTAAGAAGAAAGAATAGATAATCTATCTATAAATAAGAAAAGAAGACCCGGTGGGGTCTTCTTTTTTATCCAAAATAAGACAAAAAGTACATAAAAAAGTCAAAAAGAATATATAATGATTAAAGAAAGTTAATTCTATTGTAATTAAATTTTTATACAGAAGAGAGATGTTGCATGATGAAGTTCGATAAGAAAGGTTCAAAACTATTAAAGAACACTAAAAAGGTCGTTTACGTTTCAGCAATTACAGGGGTATTGTTGACTGGAACACAAGTAGGCCAATTTGCACCAACATACTCAGTGCATGCGGATGAAACTGGGCAAACGTCAAAAGTAGTAATTACATTTGTTAACCAATTCGGCTCTCAAATTGAGAAGCCAGCTGATGGTAACGAATTTTCGTTAGCTAGTTATGCTTATCAAGTTCAACCCGTAAAAGTTAATAGAGACCAAATTCTTTCAACTTTAGCAAGTTTTCCTGGTATTAGTAAGGATACAAATGATGTTCCAGATGCTTTAGATATGAGTAAAGCTGGAAATTATACTTTCCATTTGACTCAACCTACTCATAGACTAACAATCAACTTAGTTGATCAAAACGGCAATATTGTTTACACAGAAGTGAAACCAGAAGTAACTCAGTACACTCAAACTAGTACAAAAGAATTAAGTGAATGGGCTCAATCAAATAGATATTCATACACAGACTTCCCAGCAACTGTTGATAATGGATTAACGACTTTTAACATTTCCGTAATTGCACCAACAACAGTTCAAAAGGCTGAACAACAGAATAACTCTACTTCAGAATCAAATACAAAGCCAACAACCACAACTAACACTCAACCAACTTCCGATGCTTCAAGCACACCAGGTCAATCATCTTCATCAGCTCAATCATCTTCATCAAGTGATGACAAAAAGGAAAGTGCTTCAGTAAGTGAATCTACTAAAACGGTTGAACAATCAAGTGCGGCAACAACCACTGTTCAGCAATCAGGTGAAGTTACCCAATCATCACAATCAAGTGACTCAACTGAGCAGTCAAGCGCAGCAACTCAAAACGTAAAATCAGAAGCTGCTTCTTCAGTTGCTACATCAGAAAATGCATCATCAACTACAGCTACTTCAACTGAAAGTTCAGCACAATCATCAACCGCTTCATCATCTGCATCACAAGCTCCAAAGAGTAATGAAAAGACAATGGTGATTGTTGATCCTGCAAACAAGGGTGAAGCAAAGAAAGCCGCTGCAAAGGAAACTAAACAAACTCCAGTTGCAGAAAAGAAGGACGTTCGTGCTAAATTACCACAAACTGGCGATAACACTAACCAAGCTAGAGCAATCGCATTAGGTGTTGCTACCATTGCACTTGGTCTAGGACTTGCTTATTTCGGTCTAAGAAGAAAGAACAAATAGATTAACTATTTCAATTTTTATATAAATATTAAGACGACGAAATTACTTATGTAATTCTGTCGTCTTTTTTGCATTTTGAGACAAAAACGTTTAACAATTATCTAAAATTGACATTAAATTCGTTTAATTAATTGTACTTTTTATCCAAAAAATCTAACCATAAACTTATTTTTAGTCAGTAAAAAATGACGTTTTTAGCCGTAATTTGCTAAAAATATTTAAAATTTTATGCAAAAAAATCGATCAACCAGCTTAATTGCGCTTTATATTTAAAACGTTGATATAACAGCTTTTGTATCTTATGGCTTTTAAACATTTTTTTGCAAAAGCACCTTGAAATCATTGATATGAAAGGCATTAAAAGCAGTTTTCTAATTTTTCTAAATTTTTCCTTAAATTCCTTATAAAAAGATTAAAATGATTAGCTAAATATTAAGTTAGTTAAGAATGGTTTAAAAGCAATCAAATCGGGTGCAAATTAAAAATTTTTAGTATTATAATCTAAATCGTAATAATACAGATAGTTTAAATTTTGATTTCGGAAAGAGGATGTGGAGAATTATGAAACAATCTTTTGACAATAATAAAAATTCAAGTAGATCTAAGATTTCTAAAAAGTGGATCTACGCAGCAGCAGTTACCGGTGTGTTAATCACTGGTGCTAAAGCAGCTCAAAATACCGATAACGGTTCTATTGACGCTAAGGCTGCAACAGCGAAGAAAGCAACTTCAGTTAAGATTTACATTATTGATGACAGAGGTGTTCAAGTTTACCCTGTTGGATATACGGTTAATGCCACTAACGGTAAGTTTGACTTAAGTACACTTTACACTAGCTTGACTGGTGGAATTACTCAATATGATGCTTCAGAAGTTAAAGCAGCTATGAATAACAATACAGTTGATGGTTCACAAAGTTCATATACTTTTCATGTTAAGAATCCAACTAATCCAGTTGCAAGTAGTTCTGCATCACAACAATCATCAGCTGCACAACAAAGCAGTTCAGCTTCTGAAAGCAGCGCATCAAATGATTCATCAGCTCAAAGCAGCAATGCCTCACAATCAAGCAATGGATCATCAAGTGTAGACAGTAGCTCAGCCGCTCAAAGTAGCGCATCAGATTCAAACAATGGATCATCAAGTGCGAACAACAGCTCATCTGCCCAAGGTAGCACCTCTAACAGTGGTTCATCAAATTCAACTTCAAGTAATGATGCAAACGCAACTAAAACAGTTAAGGTAGTTGTGTACAATGCGATGAACCCATCAGATTATGTTCCTTTTGATGTCACAGTTCCTTATGATAGTACTGTCTTGGATTTAAAGAAAATCCCTTACCCTAATCAAAACTCTGGTAACTCAAGTATCTATGATTTCATGATTAGCAACTGGGGTGTTGATCCAGAAAGTATTTCAACCAATCCAACTATTAAAGACGATGGTAATGGTAACTACAGTGCTAGATTCTCTGATTACCACATCAAAAAAGATAAAACATTTAACTTCGTCGATTCAAATCAAAATGTTGCATATTCTAAAACAATTCAGGCTAATAATGATGCGCCATACGATATTTCAGATGTGCTTAATTCAGTTCCTAGCTATTTAATTCTAGATCCTACAAATGACATGGTTAAAACTCATTCATTTAGAGCTAAAGAATCAGCACCAGAAACATACACTATCAATGTTAACTATCAAAAAACTTTATCTATCGACGACGATAATAACAATCCTACCGGAATGAAAGCCAGATTCACAAGTAATTCATCAACATTGACTGCTGATCAATTCAAGGCAAGACTAGCTGGTCAAGGTTTCCAAGTTGTAAATCCAAACGACCTTCCGGACCCTATTAATTTTGCAAACAGTGATAGTTATGCAATCAAGTTAATTAAGAACTCTCTACCAATTTCATTTATTGACCAGCACGGAAACGTTGTGTACTCAACAAACCTACCATCTTCAGCAATTAACCAACCGGTTTCAATTAAGGATGTTTTGAACACTGTAACTAAGAAGGGTGTTACTCCAGATTCAAATAACTCAATCGTATCAAACCAAGCTGTTCCAGCATTCTACAAGGATCAATCAGTTAAGATTAACGTTAATGCTCCAGTTTCAAACTTAACAATTAACTTTGTTGATAAGAGTACTGGTAAGATTGTTGACTCACTTCAAAAAGATAGTGTGACTGATTTTGACAACATCTCAATCGCTGACAAGGTTAACTCATTAAAGAGCCAAAATTATGCTCCAGAGCTTTCATCATTATCAAGTCAATTTAACTCACAAACTTACGATAACTTCCAAGCACAATACGTGTTAAACCCAGCTATTAAGGATGAAGGTAACGGTAATCACGTTGCTACAATCTACGTTGATAGCACAGTTGCAACACCTTCTAACACTAACAAGACTGGTGAAGGATACGCAATGAAGTTCAAGGATGCTAACGGTAACCCAATCGCATTAACTGTTAATAGTGCTAACCCAACAATTGCTCCTAAAGAACTACAAAAGGCTTTAGCAGATCAAGGTTACACACTATCACAAGATGATATTAACAAGTTAGGTGACACTCTGGTTGATTTAACCAAGAACAATGGTGACACTGGTTTGACAATTGCTCCTAACGCTAACTCAAACAGCGTATATCCTAAGACTGTTAGTTTTGTAGATGCCGATGGAACAACTAAGACTGCTATTGTAAATATTAAGAGTGACAATCCTAGCATGGATACTAACGCTTTAGCTAAAGCTTTAGCAGATCAAGGTTACACTTTGACAGATGCTGAAAAAGCTAAATTAGGTCAAAACACTGACTTAAATTCAACTGATCCAATTGAAGTTACTCCAAATGCTGACGCTAACAAGGCAACTGCATACCCACAAACTGTAAATGTAAAACAAGCAGACGGTAGCTACAAGCCAACAACTGTTTCAATTACAAGCGCTACTCCAACAATGAGTAAGGCCGACTATGTTAAGGCATTAAGTACTTTAGGATATGATGTTCAAAATGGTGAAAACCTTCCAGCAAACGTTGATCTTACAAATGCTAACAACGCATACAAGGTAAACCAACCAACTGATTCACCAACTAGTTACCAACAAACTGTTGTGCTTCCAGATGGTACAAAGGCTAAGGTTAACATCAACTCTAAGTCATCAACTATCGATAAAGACGACCTAGCTAAGGAATTAGCTGCCCAAGGTTATGCTTTACCTAATAACGCTGGTGTTACTTACCCACTTGATTTAACTAAGGACAACTCAATTAATGTAAAACCAAATGCACAAGCTGTTACTAACTACCCACAAACTGTGAAGGTAGCTAACGAAGACGGTACATTCACTAACAAGACGGTATTTGTTCCTTCAGCTAACGGTACACTTTCAGCATCAGAATATGTAAAAGCAATGCTAGACAATGGTTACACTGTTGCTAACCCATCAGGTTTAATCGATCCTCTAAGTGTTGCATTTGATAACGTTAACCCAGTGGTTATTCCAAACGCTTCTGCTCATGCTGTTAAACTAAACGTTAAACAAAATGACGGTACTACTAAGGAAATCACTGTGAACGTTGGTTCACAAAATTCATATCTAAACAAGTCTGACTTTGTTAACGCTGTTTCAGCACAAGGTTACACAATTGCAGATATGGATTCACTACCAGCATCAATTGACCTAAGTAATGGTAAGGCATACGATGCTACACCAAACGCATCAAGCTACACTAACACACTAAACAGTAGTGACGGTACTAAGTCAGCAGTAGTTAAACACGATACTCCACTTATCACTAAGCAAGATTTAATCAAGCAATTAAAGGAACAAGGACTAAATGTTTCTGATACTGGTAAGCTAAACGATGTTTTGAATTTAACTAACTCAGACGACATGAAGAATGTTGCTTCATTAATCGAAGGTTTTACAACTTACAAGATGAACGTCGGTGTTGTTGGTACTGGTGACACTATTTCAGTGAGCGGAAACAGCAAGACTATCTCAAAACAAGACTTCATCAACAGGGTTGAAGCAGATGGTTACAAACTAATGAACCCAGATGCTTTGAATGATACCCTAGACTTGACTAACCCAGACGACTTTAAGGGACTAATCATTGCTAAAGCCGGAAACGTTGAAGGCAATAGGAATGAAAGCAACACTAGCTACTCACAAGATGCTAAGATTGCCGGTTCAAACGATACTGTTAAGGTTGAAAGTCAAAACAAGACTATGACAAAGGACGAATTTGTTAAGTACTTGGATGCTAAGGGTTACAAGGTAGCAGACGAATCAAAATTACCAGAAACAATCGACCTAACTAAGCCACTTAGTGACATTGAACTTGTATCAAACAAGGATCAATCAGCAAGCAATAATGATGCTGATAAGAACCAAGCTTCTAACGACAATGATGCGGACAAGGGGCAAGCAAGCATAACTTACGGACAAGATTTTAAGGTTGCCGGTTCGAACGATACCATTAAGGTTGAAAGTCAAAACGAGACTATGACAAAAGACGAATTTGTTAAGTACTTGAACGACAAGGGCTACAAGGTAGCAGATGAATCAAAACTACCAGAAACAATCGACCTAACTGAGCCACTTAGTGACATCGAACTTGTATCAGACAAGAACCAAGCATCAAGCAACAATGATGCTGATAAGAACCAAGCATCAAACAACAGCGATGCAGACAAGAACCAAGCATCAAGCAACAATGATGCCGATAAGAACCAAGCATCAAACAACAACGATGCAGACAAGAACCAAGCAGCACAAACTTATGCACAAGACGTTAAGGTTGCTGGCTCAAACGATGTTGTTAAGGTTGAAAGTGCAAACAAGACCATGACAAAGGATGAATTTGTTAAGGAATTGGATGACAAGGGCTACAAGGTAGCAGATGAATCAAAACTACCGGAAACAATCGATTTAACTAAGCCAGTTAGTGACATCGAAGCCGTTTCAAACAACACTCAATCATCAAACAACAGCGATGCAGACAAGAACCAAGCAGCACAAACTTACGCACAAGACGTTAAGGTTGCTGGCTCAAACGATGTTGTTAAGGTTGAAAGTGCAAACAAGACCATGACAAAGGATGAATTTGTTAAGGAATTGGATGACAAGGGTTACAAGGTAGCAGATGAATCAAAACTACCGGAAACAATCGATTTAACTAAGCCAGTTAGTGACATCGAAGCCGTTTCAAACAACACTCAATCATCAAGCAACAACGATGCAGATAAGAACCAAGCATCAAACAAGACTGATGTTGACAATAACCAAGCATCAAGCAAAACTGATGCAGACAAGAACCAAGCAAACAAAGTTTACGTTCAAAACGTTAAAGTTGCTGGATCAAACAAGACTATTAAAGTAGAAAGCTCAAAGAAGACAATGACTAAGGCAGAATTTGTTAAGTACTTGGCTTCTAAGGGTTACAAGGTAGCAGACGAATCACAATTACCATCAACAATTGACCTAACTAAGTCACTTGGCGATATCAAGGTTGTTGCAAAGAAGGCTGCTTCTAAGAAGACTACTAAGACATCAAACAAGGAAACTGAAAAGAATGCTTCAGCTAAGGAAGTAAATGGTCATCGTGGCCAAGTTGCTGACAAGAAAGAAGCAGGTAAGTTACCTCAAACTGGTGATGAAACTAACCAACGTAACTTATTCGGTTTCGGTCTAATCTCAATGGTGCTAGGATTCATCTTGTCAATCTTTGGATTAAGAAGAAAGAACAAGTAACATTAAAAAAGAAGACTCCAGCGAGTCTTCTTTTTTGTATATAAAATGCGGGTTTGTAACATTTTTGATACCCATAAAATGCCGAAATTTCAAAAAAGTTGAATTATGAGAAAATTTATTAAAGACATTTTAGAATAAGGGGTGTAAAGTGTACTTCAAGAGGAGAGAAGTACTTAATGTTAGAAACTCTATTTTTTATCTTTTTCCTAGGTCTATGTTGCACACACTACTACGTTAGATCTGGAAAACACTTTGTATTAGCAGGTCTAATAATCCCTTTAATCGTGGTAATTTTAACCGTAATATTAACAATTAATCTACACAGATACACAATTATCATCTACGGACAAGGATTCCTAAATGTTCTAGAATCTATATTAGTCGTTAATCAGGTTAGACTTAGATTCGAAGGGGAATAAAAAAGACATCTTACGCAGCGTTGTAAGATGTCTTTTTTGAATGAATTCATGGATAAATGTATGTTATAGTTATAATAGAACATTTGTTCGTAAGATGCAAGCGATTAAATCAAATGTTTTTGAGTCTTATTATTTGACTTAAAGTGTACTTTATATGAAATAATTATAGTTATCAAAATTATGGAGGATTCAATTATGAAAAGTGCAGTATTTATTGAACCTGGTAAAGTCGAAGTTCAAGACGTCGACATGCCAAAGATTGAAAAAGATGATGACGTTATCCTAAAGGTAGTTCGTACCTGTGTCTGTGGGTCAGACTTATGGTCATACCGTGGATTAGACGAATACAAGAAGACAGCTTACAACAACGGTCATGAAGCATTGGGTGTTGTTGAAACTGTTGGTAAGGACATCACTACTTTACAACCTGGTGATTTCGTAATCGTACCATTTACTCACGGTTGTGGACACTGTGCCGCTTGTTTAGCTGGTTACGACGGAAGTTGTCTAAACCATTCAGATAACTTTACTCAAAGTGCTCAAGCTGAATACCTAAGAGCTCAACACGGTGAATGGTCACTAGTTAAGGTTCCTGGTAAACCAGAAGACTACAGTGATGAAATGTTAGATTCACTATTAGCTCTATCAGATGTTATGGCTACTGGATACCATGCAGCTCGTACTGCTGATGTTCAAAAAGGTGACACTGCAGTAGTTATCGGTGATGGTGCTGTTGGTCTATGTGGTGTAATTTCTGCTAAACTACGTGGTGCAAAACAAATCATTGCAATGAGTAGACATGAAGACAGACAAAAATTAGCGAAGGAATTTGGTGCTACCGATATCATCTCTGAACGTGGTGATGAAGCTGTCAAGAAGGTTATGGAACTAACTCACGGTAACGGTGCAGATGCCGTTCTAGAATGTGTTGGTACTGAACTATCAACTCAAACTGCTTTAGACGTTGCTCGTCCAGGCGCTAAGGTTGGTCGTGTTGGTTTGCCTCACTCAGGTAACTTAGATATTGTGACCCCATTTGGTAAGAACATTGCACTTGCTGGTGGTATTGCTTCAGTTACTACTTACGACAGACAAGAACTATTGGATGCTGTATTATCAGGTGCTATTCATCCAGGTAAAGTTTTCACTGGTAAATACAAACTAGAAGACATTAACCAAGCTTACAAAGACATGGCTGAAAGAAACACTATCAAAGCTACTGTTGTTAACGATTAATAATTAAAAGATCGACTGATGTCGGTCTTTTTTTATGCCTTCATAATTTAAATTAGAAAATGATTAGGTGTTTTTAATTGACTTATCAGAAATAAACGTTTAGTATACGATTTAATCGTTAGAAAATATATCGGAGGAGGAGTCACAAATGAATAACTTTATGAACATGTACATGTGCGATTGTTGTAAACCGGCGGCTTCTCCTCTGGTTATTTAATCGCGTCGTGATACATACGATTAATCTGAGAAGAGCTGCTGACCTATAGTGATGGGATCAGCGGCTTTTTTGTTTGGAGGAGAGAATATACATCACATCATAATACTTAGGAAGTGAAATGAATAATGGATTTAGATGAGTCAAAAAAGATTACTAAATTTGAGACGTTCGCGCTAGCCGTTGCCGCTGTTGCCCCAACTGGTTCAATCGCGTTTAACGCCGTGCCAGCAGTTCCATTCGCTGGAATTAACGTACCAATTGCATTCTTACTTGGTGCGATTGGATTATTATTTGTTGGAATTAGTTTCGCCGAATTATCAAAACATATCTCAGATGTTGGTTCAGTATATGCATACAACCAACAAGCTTTAGGTGAACGACTAGGATTAGTCAGTGGGTGGACTTTGACGTTTGCCTACGTAAACTTGGCCGTCTCATGTATGGCTGCCAATGCTAACTTTGCCCACGTATTCTTCGCACAGTTAGGATTTAACTTTAACGATACGATTATTGCTTATGTATTATTGATTGCTGCCGCATTAGTTCTTACTTTTGGTTTGAAACTTACCAGTAAATCAGCAATTGCGATCGAATTCTTAGCGATTGCAATCTTAGTCGTATTGACCATCATTATCTTTGCCAAGGGTGGTCGTGATGGAATCAGTGCCCAACCATTCGTCCCAACTCACAGTAGTGTATCTGGAATTGGTCAAGGAATGGTATTTGCCATCCTATCATTCTGTGGTTTTGAAGGTGTTACCACTGTAGCTGTTAGAACAAAGAATCCAAAACGTTCAGTGCCATTATCTATTATTGTTACAATTATTTTTGCTGGAATTTTCTTTGTTATCGTAAGTTACATGCAAGTTATCGGATTTGGTATCAACCACGTCTCAGACTTCGCACATTCTTCATCACCATTGAATGACCTTTCATTGATGTACATGGGTCGCCCAATGGCACTTATCATGGACTTTGCCATCCTAATCAGTAGTTTTGGTTCAGTTCTTGGTATCATGAATGCCGGTGCATACATGATCTATGCAATGGGTGTTAAGAAGTACCTACCAAAATACTTCGGTGAATTTAACGAAAAACTAAACAGTCCAACTCGTGCGATTTGGTTACTAACTATAATCATGGCTGTGGCATACCTAATCTTCGGTGTTCCTTATGGTCCTGAAGTAATCTATGCAAACTCATCAACACTTGGTGTGTTAAGTATGTTGACCGTATATGCTTTGGCCTGTGTCGGAACCATTCTATACTTCCACAAGCACAGAGATACCATCAAGCGTTCATTTATTAAACATATCTTGATTCCAATTCTAGGAATCTTAGTGTTAGTTTACCCAATGTGGACTAACCTATACCCAATCCCAGATTTCCCTGGAAATCTATATCCATACGCAGTAATTCTATGGATCATTATCGGATTGGTAGTATATGCAATTAAGAAGAGAAGAAAACAAGACTAAGCAAAAAGACGCCACTTATGTGGCGTCTTTTTATTTAAATAAATTATATCTTGATAATATTTATTAATTATTTTATTATTTAACCATAATTAGTTTTTCATAAAAAGGAGGGGATGAATATCGATAATTTTGTTAAAGGTAAGGCAGTTGTTGTATTTGATCCTCCTTTTTATCGATTGATTATCGAAAATACTTTTGATGATAATTATGAAGTTGCAAAGATAACTTTAGGAACTTCTGAGCCATCTGCATATTCGATAAACAATCTTATAAATAAGAAGTGGTCAAGATTTAGGTTTTATCAAAAAACTGCTGACGAAGTCGATATTTCCGAAAAAAGAATCAATCCTAAGAGGCTACAAAGAATTAGTAGAAAAGAAGTTTCTAAAGGAATTGGTACTAAGGCTCAACAAGCTTTAAAAGAACAAAGCCAATTAGAAAAGAAGACAAGTAAAAAGAAAAAAAGTGAATATAACAGAGAAAAGAAATTAATGAACTTCAAGATGAAGCAACATAAAAAGATGGAAAAACATAAAGGTCATTAATTATATTCAGAAAAAAGACGCCACTTATGTGGCGTCTTTTTTATCTGAGATGGAATTTATCGATGATGTATACAAATAAATTGACTATCTGAGTATAGATTCCGATGACAATAAGTCCAATTACTGTATTGCTGACAATAGAAATATAGCCCATCCATATAATGATTATTATTCCTATCAAAATAAGGAAAATGGTTATAATTTTAACAGAGGTCCTTGCATTAGGATCTTTAAGAATGGACTTTTTGTTTTCTGGTGACTCTAAACCAGTTTTTTTCATAAATTGGTTATTAGCGGCTTGAACAAGTGCGATTCCAATGAAAAAGACCAACGCAGTGGCATTATTCATCACCGCTAACAGTGTAATCGCAAGGCTACCAAGTGCAGAAATTCCATACTTTAATTCCAAGTAATTACTTTGGACTTTATCCTTTTGTAGATATTCTTTTAGTCCTGAATCCTCGTTTAAAAGGGAATCTAGTGAAATTTGATAGAGATCACTAATTTTCACTAGGCTCTTGATGTCAGGGTAGCTGTTTTCATTTTCCCAACTTGATATGGTTTTTCGAGAAACGTGTAAGTGTTTTGCGACATCTTCTTGAGTCATATTTTTGATTTTGCGTTGTTCTTTGATACGTTCACCAAATTTCATTATGTATCGTCTCTTTTCTCTTAAGATAATGACTTTATTTTATATAAAAAATGCTATTTTTGGTAGCCAAGTTTCTTGGACATGTTGATATATCAACGTTTTAAAAGAAAAATATTTTTATGCAAAATATATCGACTATTAAATACAACAATGGGATAATGGGACGTGAATAAAGGGGGAGGTGTTTTTCATGACTGACAATTTAGAACATCGAATGTTTTTAGGCAGAGTCGTTACAAGTGACGATTTCTCGACCGACAAATCATTGGTTCAAGTTGGTGGTATTTGGTATCGTTATGATTTATCCGATAATTCTACCTATGATGATCAAGCGAAATACTCGGTCGTGAATAACACAGGTAATACTCTTCATTTACAAAAAATTAAGTGAGGTATTTGTTATGCCATTTGGAGTTAAAGTCATTCGTCAAAATAACGAAGGATTAGTTGAAACATTAGGAAAGTACAGCCACACTTTAAGTTCTGGTTTGCACTTCTACATTCCATTAATTCAACGCGTTAGAACCGTTAGTCTAGCAATGCAACCTAAGCTACTACCAAAGTATTCATTGATTACTAAGGATAACGCTGAAGTATTAGGTAGTGTCAGTTTGAACTACCACGTGACTGAACCCGTTAAGTACCAATACGAAAATACCGATTCAGTAATGTCCATGGTCCAATTAGTCCGTGGTCACTTAAGAGATATCATCGGTCGTATGGATTTAAACGAAGTGTTGGGTTCTACTAAGGAAATTAATAAAGAACTAGCCGATGCAATTGGTGATTTAACCGACATCTATGGAATTAACGTTGATCGTATTAACATCGATGAATTAACTCCAAGTAAGGCCATTCAAGAAGCCATGAACACTCAACTTACTGCTGACCGTGAACGCCAAGCTGAAATTTCACGTGCTGAAGGGGATGCCAAGTCTGTTGAACTACGCACTAAGGCACAAAACGAAGCATTAGTTGCGACTGCTGAAGCTAACGCTCAAGCTACCAAGACTAAGGCTGATGCTGAAAAGTACAGAATCGACAAGATTCAAGAAGCTTTGCAAGGTGCCGATGACAAGTACTTCAATGCTCAAAGCATCGAAGCATTTAGTAATCTAGCCAACTCAGACACCAACATGGTGGTTGTACCAAATGATGGTGCAGACTCATATGGTCAAATGACTACTTTTGCAAAACTACTAAAGCAAAACGGCGAAAAGAAAGAAACTAAAGAATAACGAAAAAGGAATCGGTAATTAGCCGGTTCCTTTTTATTTACTAGTATTTGAATAAAATTGTATTCATACCAACTGTATCTGAGTGGAATGTTGTTGCAGGTGCTACGTAGTGAGCCCATTTATTTAGAATGGTGTCACGGTGTAGTTTGTCAACAGTTAGGTATTGTTCTAATGCTGTATATGCGGAAGCCTGCAAGTTAAGACGTCCTTTTCCGTTGTTATTAAATACTAGGAAAGGAACTCCATCGAAAGTACCTTGGTATGAGAAATTAGCAGCACTAGGATAGTTAACAATGACTTCACCATAACCACTTAGTTTGGCGTTGTAAGACTTGCCATTTGGACGAACGTGATCGAACTTTTTAAATAGTTCTTCTGATCGAACCTTAGCACGTTTGGCCAAATCCTTAGTGGTCTTTAGAGCATGTAGTTTATGTTGACGACGTACTTTGTTGATGTCTTTTAAGACATAGGCTGTCATCTTAGAATTTACAGTCTTTAAATCAATATATTTTACGGTAATTGATGATGGTAACTTATCGTAATCGACATTTTGATATAGGTAGTAAGGCATGTAATTTCTTATCTTTTTGACGTAACCGTTCCAAATTGGATCTAAAGTATCTGAATCCATGTTATAGGCAGAAACGGCATTCCCAGTTGATGTCATTACTTTGTCGTCAGCAAGTTTTTGCCCCTTGGTGTTGACGTAATGAATAGTAACAGTCTTTTGTGGTTGAGCTGGTGCATCTTCCGTGTATGTAAATGAATTGTCAGATGTATCGTCGGCCTTAGCTGTTACATTCAGAATGAAAATGATGCTTAAAGCAGACATTACTAAAACTAAAAATTTCTTCAAAATATTACCCCCTTGTAATTAATGTCAATTATATCTAAAAAGATAACTTAACATTGTACTTATTAAGTAAAGTTAATAACTTTTGATATATTTGTTCAAAAAAGACCTGACGTACGTCAGGTCTTTTATTTATCTTTTCTAATACCGTTTTTCTTTTTGTGTCGATCGTCACCGTATCCCCAAATACAAAGGGTTCCAAAGAAGACAAGAAATACCATTGCGAAGTCATGGAAGGAATAGCTCTTTGAAGCAACCATTAAGAAGATGGTTAAGATATCAATTAGTAGTGGTAGAATTCCACCAACCCAAAAGTGCTTTGTGTCGGTTAGTACGTACACTTCTAGTAGGTAAAGTGCAGCAAGGACTAGTAGAAAAATAATGAATCCCATTTCATTGTCACATCCGTTCATAATTAATGTATTACTTAGACATGATATATCAAATTAAAAAAGAACTCAATTTGAAGAGGTGTTTAACACTATCGGTTTCCTGCGTCGAAACGGTTGAATTTTACAATAGACAATAAAAAAGGCCTGACAAACGTCAGGTCTGCTTTATTTGTTACGGAAATAGTAGATGAAAATGAAGATTTCCAAAGCGGCAATGAATATGATTAAGGGTAATATTATATGATATCTTGCTAATTCAATGGTTGCTATAAGTAATGCAGCTAATATGAATTTTAAATATTTATTCAATCTAAATGTATCAGATATTTGTGATCTTTCCAGATTAATGGACTTAATAAATTTATTGAATGATAAAAGAATTAATACAAAGAGCACGTACATTAAAAAGATGGTCGCATTTTTGTATGTTGATGATATGGCATTTACTGAATTTAAAAAGTATAGTAACAAAGCAAACATAGTAAAAGAAGCAATGGAGCACCTTAAACCTAATAGTTTTTTACTTAGGTCATTTTTTTCAATGAATTCCTTCATCCCACTATCTTCCTTTAGCATCGTATCCAATGAAATATCATACATATCACTTAATGAAATTAGGCTCTTAATGTCAGGGTAGCTCTTTTCATTTTCCCAACTGGAGATGGTTTGACGAGACACATTTAATTTTTCCGCTACTTCGTCTTGGGTTAATTTTTTGATTTTTCGTTGTTGCTTTAAACGATCACCAAATTGCATTTTTATCGCTTCCTTTTCAAATATTGATTGTGATAATTATATAAAAGTTTGTCAAAAATAGTTAGCTAAGTTTCTTTGCAACATTGATATAGCAACAAAAAAAGCATCCATTCAGGATGCTTTTTTCTATTTATGAATTACTTTCTTGCAGACTTTAATCATCGATTTAATTTGTTTTTCAGTATCCCAGTTGTCTGAAGGGAATTTGAATTCAACAATAGTGGATATTAACAATTGTCCACTGATGGTTCTGAATAATTCTTCAGCAGAGACATCGTCGTCAACACTGTCATCTTGTTTCATTAACTCGTTAGCCTTGTCGATGATAAAGGATAATTTTGGTAACATGATTTCTTCAAGTTGATCCTTTAACTCTTCATCAAACAATAATTGACTAATCATGATACTAATCATTTGATGGTTTTCTTCGATAAAGTGAAAACGATCAGTGATGATGTATTCTATCATTTCATCGATTTTGAAGGTGTGCTTACCAACTGATTCAACGAATTGTTGACTAAAACTTGGTGCCAAGGTGTTAATGATAGGGGTGATAATGGTGTCTAGTAATTCTTTTTTATTTTTAAAGTGTTTAAATACAGTGGCTTCACTTAAATCGCAATCTTTGGCGATGGATGAAGTCGAAGTTGATTGATATCCATTTTGTGAGAATAGCTTGATAGCAGACTTTAATACTTTACGCTTGCCGTTTGGCATCTTGCTATTTTCAAGCCAATCATTAAAACTGGTGTAATTAGATTGTTCCATTGATTATACCTTTCTGTAACGCTTCAATCCGATAATGTTTACGGAAGTTAAAACGACAATGAATAATATGATTACTATCAAGTCTATACCAATCCCAGTGAATGTAAAGCCTCTCATCATGACATTGCTAATTGCCTCTGATGCGTACTTGATTGGGAAGATAAATGATAATACCTTTGCCCAAGTATCAAGAGAATCTAGCGGAATTAGTCCTGAGAAGAAGATTTGTGGAATTACCACTAGTGGGATGAATTGCATTAGTTGGAATTCTGATTTAACGAAAGTTGATAGAAGTAGACCAGCTGCAATTGCGACTAGTGATAGTAGGAATGTGGTTAATAGGATTAGCCAAATAGATCCGACTACTTCGATGTTTAATACCTTGATGGTAAATAATACGATTAGCACTGTTTGGAATACAGCCATTAAACCGTAGCTTAGTGAGTATCCAAAGATGATTTCTGATTTCTTAACTGGAGTAGCTAATAGACGGTCCAATGTACCTGAAGTTCTTTCCTTTAGAAGTGCCATTCCTGAAGTTAGGAATACGAAGAAAAAGACGAAGAATGCCATTAAAGTAGGCATCATCTTATCAAAGAAGTTAGTCTTGCTGCTACCGTACTTGTATTCATTGGATAGGTGAATCTTAGGTTGAGTTTGTTTTACTGGTGAAACTTTAGCTAGTGCGGAGGACATGTTCTTGATGCTTGATTGAGTCAATGCAGATGATAACGCAGCTTTTGTCATGCTAGTCTTTGAAGCATCAATGTTAGCGTGAACCATCTTGTAATCATTGTTCTTGTAAACGATAAAGGAATCGATGTGATCATCATGCAATGCGTTTTCAGCATCTTTTTCAGACTTGTATTCTTTAATATTGACGTTCTTAACCTTAGTAAGGTTAGTTTCAACTTGTTGGGAGACATTCACAGTACCGATGTTGATGTCTGTATTGTTGTATGACTTAAAAACATATGACATCAATGCCATCACAATGATAGGTACGATAAAAATCATTGCTAGTGTTTTCTTATCACGGAAAATTTCTTTTAATATACGACTTGAGATTGATAGTGTCTTCATTACATATCACCTTCGGCTTTCATAAATACATTTTCAATGCTATCTACATCATATTGTTGTTTTAGGTTGCTTGGTGTGTCGTCTGCAATGATGTTTCCATCAATTAGTAAAGCAACACGATCGGTTAGTTCAGCTTCATCCATAACGTGAGTTGTCACTAGAATGGAGCAACCATTGTCCCTTAGCTTACCTAGTTCAGCCCAGATGTTTTTTCTAAGGGCGGGGTCAATTCCAACTGTTGGTTCATCTAGAATTAGTAGTTGGGGATTACCTAGCAAAGCGATTGCTAGTGACAATCTTCGTTTCATACCACCAGAGAAGTTATCGACCTTTTTATCTAATTGATCTTTTAAATCAACGATTTGAGATACACGGTCAATTTCACTTGCTAAATCTTCCTTCTTAACTTCACGCATCTTGGCAAAGAAGGTTAGGTTTTCTCTTGCTGATAGTGAACTGTATAGTGAATCTGATTGAGCCATGTATCCCATCTTATTTAGAATCTTACGGTTAGGCATGTGAATGCCAAACACTTCAGAGTCACCGCTGTCAGCTTTTTCCATTCCTAAGGTTAATTTGATAATGGTAGATTTTCCAGCTCCTGAGGGTCCGATTAGACCTACAATTTGTCCATAATCGACTTCAAATGAAACGTCGTTTAATACGATTTGTTGGCCGTATTTTTTCTTTAAATTGTTAATTGAGATGATTTTTTCTGTCATAATAATACCTCCTAATAATTAGGTGAGTGAGTACTAACTTACTTAACGAAAAATATTCTATATCAGGTAATTTAAAAAAGCAAATACTTTTTTGAAAATTTTTTTATTATGATATGATTTACTTAGTAACGAAAGGGAGTTCACGATGAAAAAAGATCAATTATTGCAATTGTTTATCGAACACAAAGATGAATGGGTGTCAGGTAACCAACTAGCAAACGAAATGAACATTAGTCGTACCATGATTTGGAAACTGATTAATCAACTAAAAGAACAAGGTCACCAAATCGACAGCAAGACTAATCAAGGCTATAAATACATAGGAAACGACGAACTAAATCCACAACTAATCGAATCTGACTTAGATAATGATTACGAAATTATCTTTAAGAAGGAAATTACTTCTACTAATTCATACGCCAAACAAATCAATGATCAAAATCCAGATGGCAAACATCGTTTGGTAATCGCTGAAAAGCAAACGCAAGGACACGGCAGAAGGGGTAGAAGTTTCTATTCTCCTGCCCATAGTGGAATCTACATGAGCATGGTAGTGCCATTCCATGATGCTAAACATTTAAACCCAGGGTTATTAACTACCATGACAGCAGTGGTGGTTGCCAAGGCATTAAAAAAGAGCTATCCAGAAGAAGACTTCTTGGTTAAATGGATTAATGATATCTATGTAAACAACAAGAAGGTCGTTGGAATCCTAACTGAATTAGTGATGGATGCTGAATTAATGCAACCTTCCGCAATCGTTGTCGGTGTTGGAATTAGTCTATCTGCCAAAGAAATTCCCGAAGAAATGAAGGATAAGGTTGGTTGGATCAGCGACAAGGAAATCGATAAGAACAAGCTAGTTGCCGACATCGTTAATGGCTTTGATGAAGAGTTCCCACACTATTTAGAAGCTAACTTCATAGAAGACTACCAAAAGATGTCATTCTTAAATGGTAAACAGGTCAGTGTTGATACTACCAAGGAAACAATTGATGGAACTGTCACTGGAATTGATAAAGAAGGTCACTTGTTGTTAGATGTTGATGGAAAATCAACAACAATTAATAATGGAGAAGTCGTAAAAGTGAATTTTTAAAAGACACCTTGTTCAAGGTGTCTTTTATATTTTAGGAATAACCGAATTATCTATTACTGAATTTTATATAATTATATAATTATGTATTTTTCATCAATTTATTGTTAAATACTAAAAATATGGTGCTATATTATAAAAGCATTTTTTAAATTAGGGGTGGAAATATGTATAAAAAATTTAAGAAATATTTATTTATAATGCTAGCTTTATTACTTACTATGTCAGATGCAGGGATCATTAAAGCACAAGCTTCAAATTCTTGGTCAACAAGAGAAATTATGAAGCAAAAAGAACAAAGTCGTATTAAATACAGAAAAACTATGGATAAAAAAGTCGCTATTTTTTCTAAACAAAATAGTGATAGGTCAATTTATAGTACACTTTCAAATGTTGAAAATGATATAAGTGGTGCTTTTAAAAATACATATAATTTTTATGAACAAAATTATGTGATTAATCAACAAAATAGACTTAATGAATTCAACAATTTACTTAATAAAATAAATAATTATGATGTTAACGATATTAGTTATGATAACGTTAATAACATTTATGAAACATCTACAAAATTTTGGGGTTATTTACCAGATAGCGAATATGAAAATGTGAAAAAATATTTTCCAGTTAAGGACTTCTCTTTTACTGATGCCTTCCGACCATTTATAGATGGACTAAAAGATAATACGGTTAAGGCTAAATATGTTTATGGAAAATATGTAGTGTATAGTAAAGAGAACATAATTAACTTTAATAAAATGAATGTTCAGATGGGAAGAGATGGTTACAAAGGAGTCTTTCAAGACGATAAAGATCAAATATTATATGGAGGTATACCAATCATAACCTCTGCTAATTTGAGTTACGTAAATAGATTGTTTTCTAATTATGAAACAGAATCAACAAAGTCAGCTGTCGAATTTTCTAAATTAGCTAAAAAATCAAGCAATAAATCAATTGATGCATTAAAAACGTACTTTGCAGTTGAAGATGTAATTGATGATTTGAATTATTTCGAAAATCACTCCGGTAATATATTAGAGTATAGTAATGGTAAATGGATTCCAGGGACTTATCATGGATATGATAAAGTTCCAAATAAATCTATTGATAATGATAAAATTATTCTTCACAAATTAGACACTACTTTAAAATATATGAGCATACACCGCCACAAAAAAGAAGCAAAGAAACATGCAAATAAAGTAGACACAAAGAAGTCTAATAAAAAGCTATCAAATAAGGCAAAAAAGAAGTATGTAAAGAAGAATACGCGCAAGAAAAAAGCATCAAAGAAAGTTAGTAAAAAGCATGCGAAAAAAGTTGCCAAAAAGAAAATCAATAAGAAGGCATTAAACAAAATCAAAAAGAAGAGTGCTAACAAAAAAGTATTCTCGAAGACTTTACGTAAGAAAAAAGCATCAAAGAAAGTTAGTAAAAAGAAACATTCAAGAAAGCACGTTGCTAAAAAGTCTCGCTCAAAGAAACACATAACCAAAAAATCTCATGCAAAGAAACAAACTCATAAAAAGCATAAAAAGTAATTTTTAAAAGACACCTTGTTCAAGGTGTCTTTTTTTTCACCAATTCAAGACATTGTTGAAATATGTATGATTATCTTTAAAAAAATTTAATACTTTTAAACACTATACTATCAACGTTTCTTACGTGTATATACACACGGTGTCTAATATTTAGTGTTATTTTATTCATCTATTTTTTAAGATTAGTGATATATTAAGCGTAGATTATAAACTTATAATCTAATCTGGTTTGCAATATGTGTCTTGTCTGTTGTTTTTGCTGAAATACGGGTGACCGTATTCTTGGCTTTTTGTATCAATAAAGATGATTTTTTGATTAGAATTTTTCATTTTAACCGAAATGATCACCTGATTGTATAGTACATATATGATGCATCTATACAGTTTTTAGATTTACTGTTTCACGATGATGACAACGTCATTACCGAAATTTTTAAATTGAAAACGAATCCTGAATAAGGATATCAAGGGGGATTTTATTATGAAAAAGAACTTTAAAAAGGCCGTACTAGCTCTAGTACCTGCCGCAACTCTATTTTTCTCAACTGGTGTAAGCGCATTTGCTGCTACTGAATCAACACCAGCATCAGCACAACCTTCATCAGATTCAAGCAAGGGTAGTTCAGAAGGTAGCTCAAACAGTTCATCTACAACTGGTTCAACTACTACAACAAGTACTTCAACCACACCAGCCTCATCATCAGATTCCAACAAGAGTTCAGATGCTAAATCATCAGATACAACTGCATCAAAATCAGATGATAAATCTGCTTCAACAGACGCAAATAAGGATGCATCTACATCAACAGATGCAAAGAAGGATGCAACCACAACATCAACAGATGCAAATAAGGATGCAGCCACAACATCAACAGATGCAAAGAAGGATGCAACCACAACATCAACAGATGCAAAGAAAGACGCAACCACAACATCAACAGATGCAAAGAAAGACGCAACCACAACATCAACAGATGCAAAGAAAGATGCAACTACAACATCAGCAGATGCAAAGAAGGATGCAACCACAACATCAACAGATGCAAAGAAGGATGCAACCACAACATCAACAGATGCAAAGAAAGACGCAACTACAACATCAACAGATGCAAAGAAGGATGCAGCTACAACAACAGACGCAAAGAAAGAAGCAACCACAACATCAACAGACACTAAGAAAGAAGCAACTAAGTCAGAAGCTAAACCAGAAGCTAAACCAGAAGCTAAACCAGAAGCAACCAAGACTGCTACAACTACTGAAACTACAAAACCAGAAGCTAAACCAGAAGCAAAGAAAGCTGCCAAAAAACATGTAGCTAAAAAATCATCAAAGAAAGCTTCAAAGAAGGTTGTAAAGAAGACAACTAAGAAAGAAGCTAAAAAGGCTGCTAAGAAAGCTGCTGCTAAGAAGGCCGCAGAAAAGAAAGCTGCCAAAAAATCAACTAAGAAACATGTAAAGAAAGCAACTAAGAAGCATGTAAAGAAGACTTCACATAAGAAGGCTGCTGCTAAGAAACATGCAAAGAAGCATTCAAAGAAAGCTTCAAAGAAGCACGCAAAGAAAGTAACTAAGAAACATGCTAAGAAGGCTTCACACAAAAAGGCTGCTCACAAAGAATAGTCAAAATAAAAAAGGATCTGACCTGAACCCCTAAAATTGGAGGATGGTTATGCAATTTTCTGGGAGGAATTGTTCCGGTATTCAACCGGTGACATTCCTCCCAGTTTTTGTTTTATACGATAATTGTTGTAATAGGATATATATTCCTTAACCGCTTGGTTAAGGGAATTATAATCTTTAAAATTATTATTATGAACAGTGCCGACCTTTAATTGATTAAAGAAGCTTTCTATGCATGCATTGTCTAAACAAGTAGCTTTTCTAC
>NZ_JBMHFD010000010.1:0-48143 GCF_049166695.1 Apilactobacillus intestinapis | reverse complement strand
TAGCTCTTCTGAATAAATTGTTATTTTATAAGCGAATTGACTTCGCAATGTTTAATTCTTACAACCAAGTTGTAAGTTCCTTACACATCATCGATTATCAATCTTGTTCAGTTTTCAAAGATCTACCATTTATATGTCTAAATTACGACTTCTTAATTATATCAAAGTTGTGAAACAATGTCAACAACTTTTTTCAAGCAATCAAATTTATTAACGTTATCCCTTAACGACAACAATAAATATTGTGCCATGCAATCGTTGTTATGTCAACAACTTTTTATATTTATTTTTTCTAGCTGTTCGTCTTTCAAACAACATTTAATATATTATCAAGTTTGTGGAACATCGTCAACCACTTTCAACAAAAAAAGCGTAAAGAATTGAAATTAATCAATTCTCTACGCTTAGTTGTAGATCTTAGTCTTGTTCTGAGTTATCTTCTGGTCTCATTGTTGGGAATAGTAGAACATCTCTGATTGATTCAGCGTCAGTTAATAACATAACTAGACGGTCAATACCGATACCTAGTCCCCCTGTTGGTGGCATACCGTATTCTAGAGCTTCAACGTAGTCTAAGTCGACCGGTTGCGCTTCATCGTTACCGTTAGCCTTTTCAGCAGCTTGAGCTTGGAATCTTTCCTTTTGATCGATTGGATCATTTAATTCAGAGAATGCGTTAGCGTATTCCATACCTTCAACATATAGTTCAAAACGGTCAGTAAATCTTGGATCATCAGCGTTCTTCTTAGCTAATGGTGAGATTTCTACTGGGTGACCGTAGATGAATGTTGGGTTCTTAATTTCTGGTTGAACCTTTTCTTCGAAGAATTCGTTGATAATGTGGCCAACAGTCCAGAAATCTTGGTATTCAATGTTGTTCTTGTCAGCAAGTTTTCTAGCTTCTTCTAGACTCATTTCTTTCCAGAAATCAATTCCAGTAAATTCTTTGATTGCGTCTACCATGTGCAAACGTTCAAATGGCTTGTTAAAGTCTACTTCTTCACCACGGTAGTTAATAATACCGTTGTCAGTAACAACCTTAGCAGCTGCCTTGAAAATACCTTCAGTTTCATCCATAACATCATGGAAGTCGAAGTATGCAATGTATGATTCTAATTCAGTAAATTCTGGATTATGGTTTTGATCCATACCTTCATTTCTGAATACACGACCGATTTCGTATACACGTTCCATACCACCAACGATTAGACGTTTTAAGTGTAGTTCTAGTGCGATACGTAGGTATAAGTCGATGTCTAATGCATTGTGGTGAGTAATAAATGGACGTGCACTAGCACCACCAGCTTGGTTGTGTAGTACAGGTGTTTCTACTTCAGTACAATCCATTTCATTGTCAAGGTAGTTTCTGATTGCAGAAATAATCTTGCTACGTTTTTGGAAACGGTCAAAACTATCACGGTTTGAAATCAAATCAAGATATCTTTGACGGTATTTTTGTTCCTTGTTTTGTAGACCATGGTACTTGTCTGGCAATGGACGCAAAGCCTTTGATAAGAAAGTTACATGAGTAGCCTTAACAGTTAATTCACCCATGTCTGTCTTAATTAGTTCACCTTCGATACCTAAATGGTCACCTAAGTCGGCACGCTTGAAGAAATGGTAGTTGTCTTCACCTACTTCATCTTTTCTTACGTATAGTTGAATTCTACCGGTACGATCTTGTAAATCACCAAAACCTACCTTACCTTTTCCACGTTTTGCAACCATACGTCCAGCGATAACAACTTTTAGATTTTCTTCCTCTAGTTCTTCTTTAGTACTATCGTTGTACTTATCGTGTAATTGTTTAGCTAAATGAGTACGTTCAAAACGGCTACCGAATGGGTCGACCCCTTCTTCTCGTAATTCATTCATCTTTTGGCGACGAACTCGCAATTGGTCATTCATTTGCTTTTCTTGTGCCACAGTAAAACCTCCATCAGAATAAATTATTTTATATTAACATAATACCATAAAATAATTTAAAAAATTACATTTCACTTAAATCCGCATTTTTTGCTGCTCTTTTATGAGTCTTTTCAAGGAAATTGTCGAAAATATCGTCCATTTCTTCTTCAGTCTCTGCATTGTTTAAAGCTACCTTAGCTCTAGCTGAGTGAGAGATACCCTTTAGGTAGTATGCAGCTTGGCCTCTAAATTCACGAGGACCAGTAAATTCACCCTTCACACCAACTAAACGGTGTAGATGTTCCTTAGCAGTTGCAATCTTTTCATCAACTGTAGGTTCTTTCAATAGTTCGCCAGTTTCTAGGTAGTGTTTGGTTTGTTGTAGCATCCATGGGTTACCTTCAGCGGCACGACCAATCATTACGGCGTCTGCTCCAACTTCGTCTAACATCTTCTTAGCTTCTTGAGGAGTTCTAACATCCCCATTACCCATAAATGGAATTGTTAAAGCATCTGCAACTTGTTTTAAAACATCCCAGTCGGCGCTACCAGTGTACATTTGTTTTCTAGTTCTACCGTGCATTGCAATCGCTGAAGCACCGGCCTTTTCAGCCATTAATGCATTTTGAACTGCGTATACGTGGTCTTCATCCCATCCAGTTCTCATCTTAACAGTAACAGGTTTCTTAACAGCGTCAGTAACGTATGAAACCATTTCATATACCTTGTTAGGATCCAATAGCCATTTTGAACCGGCGTCAGTCTTAATAACCTTATTTACAGGGCAGCCCATGTTGATATCAATGATATCGGCATCAGTTTCTTGGTCGATAAACTTAGCCCCTTCAACAAGGGTTTCCTTAGTTCCACCAAAAATTTGAATACTCATTGGATGTTCCTTTGGATCGATATCCAACATACTTAGCGTCTTCTTGTTCTTGTACATTAAACCACGATCAGAAATCATTTCACAGACAACAAGTCCGGCTCCTGATTCTTTACAAATCATTCTAAAAGCAGTGTTAGTAACCCCAGCCATTGGAGCAACAACTACTTGATTGGGGATTGTAACATCTCCGATTTTCCATTCCATTTATATTCACCTCAATATTAAACACGTTTAGCATGATAAATATAATATCACACTAAAATTAAAACTGCATACTTACTATTCTTTTGAATCTGAATTATCGGACAACAATGCTCTCAAGTCGTCTTCACTGTAGTTATATTCGGTTTCACAGAAGTTACAGATAACCTTTGCTCCATGGTCTTCATCAATCATGGCTTGGATTTCCTTATCGTTTAAACCGGCAATCTTTTCACCGAACTTTTCTTTTGAACAATCACACTTAAATTCTACAGGCATGTTTTGTAGGATATCGATGTTGTCTTCACCAAAAATCAGTTTCAAGATGTCTTCTGGCTTTTGTTTTGATAGGAATAGTTCTGAAATCATTGGAATTGACTTCAAACGTTCTTCTAGTTTGCTGATTGCATCATCTGATGCGCCAGGTAGTACTTGAATTAAGTATCCACCGGCAGCACCAATGGTTCCATCTTCATTTACGTATACAGATACACCAACAGCTGATGGAATTTGTTCTGATTGAGCTAGGTAGAAAGTAAAGTCATCACCAATTTCACCTGAAACTAGTTGAACGTTACTTACGTATGGTTCATCGCCACCTAGATTTTTCATTACTTCTAGGCTACCTTGCCCAACGGCGCCACCAACATCTAGCTTGTGGTGCTTGTTTAATGGTAAATCAACGTGTGGATTGTGAATGTATCCCTTAACGTGACCATTTGCGTCGACGTCAACCAATACTGGGCCGGCAGGGCCATCACCCAATACCTTTACAGTCATTGTTTCCTTACCCTTTAATACTGATGTAGCTAATAATAAACTAGCTACCAATGAACGACCTAATACCGCTGAAGATACAGGCCATGTTTTATGATCTTTTTGTGCTTCGTCAACTACGCCAGTAGCTTCCATTGCGTATGCTCTAAACATACCGTCTTTAGTGACACTCTTTGTTAAATAGTCTGCCATTTTTTATTCCTCCATAATCACCTAAAAAAGCGTGAGTCAAATAAATTCAACCCACGCTCTATTAGTTAGTCTTCATCATTATCTTGATGTTGATTTTCTTTTTGTTCTAGTTGTTCTTTGCTTTCTTCAAAAGAAGCATCTTCGTTATCACTTGAAGTGTTTTCTTCTGGCATCTTACCAGTACGGTATAGACTCAAGATTTCCTTTTCGTCTAATGTTTCGTACTTAAGCAATGCGTCAGCGATTACCTTATGTTGTTCACGGTGTTGCTCAATAATATCATGAGCTTGACCATGAGCTTCATCAATTAATCTTCTTACTTCTTCATCAATAACTGAAGCAGTCTTTTCAGAATATCTTCTTGCGTATGGGTCATCGTTTGGACTTTCCAATTGAACAGTTCCTAGCTTTTCACTCATACCATATTGAGTAACCATAGCACGAGCTAAGTTAGTAGCTTGTTCGAAATCATTAGAAGCACCTGAAGACAATGAGTCGAAGATAATTTCTTCGGCAGTTCTACCACCCATTAGACCAGCAAGTTGTTCCATTGCGTTCTTCTTAGATAGCAATTGTTGATCTTCTCTTGGAAGCATAATTGCGTATCCCCCAGCACGTCCACGAGGAACGATAGTTACCTTGTGAACGACACGAGCATCGTTTAGAACTAAACCAACAATTGTGTGACCAGCTTCGTGGTTGGCAACAATGTTTTGTTCTTTTTGACTAATAACTTTATCTTTCTTAGCTGGACCAGCAATTACACGGTCTTCAGCTTCATCCAATTCTGATGGACCAATTTCTGACTTGTTTCTTCTAGCAGCTAATAAAGCAGCTTCGTTTAACAAGTTAGCTAAATCGGCACCAACAAAACCAGGAGTTTGTTTAGCAATTTCATGCAAGTCAACGTTATCAGCGATTGGCTTGTTCTTAGCATGTACCTTTAAGATTGCTTCTCTACCCTTAACGTCTGGTCTACCAACTAGTACCTTACGGTCAAAACGACCTGGACGAGTCAAGGCAGGATCCAATACGTCAGCACGGTTAGTTGCAGCAATAACGATAACACCATCATTACCTGAGAAACCATCCATTTCAACCAATAGTTGGTTCAAGGTTTGTTCTCTTTCATCATGGCCACCGCCCATGCCGTTACCACGTTTTCTACCAACAGCATCAATTTCATCAATGAAAATGATTGCTGGAGCTTCTTTTTTAGCCTGTGTGAATAAGTCACGAACACGACTAGCTCCAACCCCAACAAACATTTCAACGAAATCAGAACCTGAAATTGAGTAGAATGGAACACCAGCTTCACCTGATACGGCTTTAGCTAGTAAAGTTTTACCAGTTCCTGGAGGTCCTTCTAATAGGACACCATGAGGAATCTTAGCACCTAACTTGGTGAACTTCTTTGGATCCTTTAAGAATTCAACGATTTCAACAAGTTCTTGCTTTTCTTCTTCTTCACCAGCAACATCTGTAAAACGAACATCACTCTTGGTTGGTTTAGCCTTTGACTTGCCAACACCCATGATGCCGCCTTTGCTACCATTCTTACCACCCATTTGGTTCATCATAACGAAGAAGAAAATAATGATAATTAGCATTGGTAGTAATGAGAAGATTAGGTTTGACCAGAAGCCACCGTCTGTGTCGGCAGCCTTGGCACCCATCTTAACGTTATTCTTCTTAGCGTAGTTTGTAATTTCATTAATAGTACCGTTGTTCTTCAAAACCTTAGTCTTGAATGATGAAACCTTAGTTTCACTCTTGGTATTACTGAATAAAATGCTACCAGAATTGTTTGATTTAACGCTTTGGGCTTTTCTGTATTCACCAGAAACAGTGTAAACACCATTTTCTGGTTGAATTGAAAAGCTCTTAATTTTGTTATCTTTTAGTTCTTGAACAAACTGACTAGATTGCAATTCCTTGTTTTGAGGTTGACCGTTCTTTGATGTGACAAAGAAAGTAACTCCCAAGACAATCAAGAAGCACACTATGTAGAACAGGCTGTTCTTGAATAATCCTTTATTATTGTTATTACGCATCAATTGCCTCCTGTGTTCAATGCTTGTTTATGTATTAAAAATAACATGGTGAGACCCGCCATTTTTTCAATACATAACACGAAGCATATATTATCATTTTTCAGAAGAATTAACCATTTATTTGTCTGAATAAACCTCTGGTTTTAATACTCCAACATATGGAAGGTTACGATACTTGCCTTGGTAATCTAAACCATATCCAACTACGAATTCGTTTGGTACTTCTAAACCAACGTAATCGGCTTTGGCTTCGACTACTCTTCCTTCAGGCTTGTCCATTAAAGTACATACCTTAATTGATCTAGCACCGCGTTCAGCTAATAGGTCTTCTAAATATTTCAATGTTCTACCAGTATCGATAATATCTTCAATGAAAATAACATCCCTACCGTTAACATCCACATCAATATCTTTCATTAATTCAATGGTTCCGCTTGATGCAGTACCTCCATGGTAACTTGAAACGTCAATAAAATCGATGTCCATGTATAGGTCCATTTCTCTGACAATATCTGTCATGAAGAAAATAGCACCTTTCAATACACCAACTACCACTGGTTTTCTGTCTTTGTAATCAGTTGTAATTTGTTGACCTAATCTGCGACAAGCGTCTGTGATGTCTTCCTTACTGTATAAGGTTTTTAGAATGTCGTTGTTCATTAGTTTCTCCTTCCACATACTTTATTTAATGATTAATGTATAAACTCTAGCTTTAGAGTTATCGATAGATACAGATTCACTGTAGCCTAAAACGGCTAATAGCCTTCCCTGATCAGTCATCAAGCTCTTGGCAGATTGCCTCTTATCAACAGGTATCTTCTTGTTAATAAACAGTCGCTTAGCCGTTTGATGGCCACCATTTTTAAGCGTTATTCTATCACGATTTTGCGTCTTTTGTACAATCAATGGGAATTCTGAATCCAATAGGTTAAAACGAGAAACCCTTCTTGCTTCATCATCTGAAACATCGGAATTATCCGTAATCATCCACTGGATATTATCTTCGAAATACCATTTATTCAATGTTACCACAAAATAATCGTTTTTAAATCCAGTTATTTGGTTTTGATTGATATTTTCAATTAAAAATTCGTCATATTCTTTTTTTATGCTTAAATTGTTTGATAACTCAACAACACCCTGTGGTTTTTCATCATTATTAAGTAGTGAGGTCACCTGATTAACAATGTTGACGTTTAAACCATCAACAACTTCTTGATCAATTAGATAATCGATTAATCCGGTCTGAACGTATTTGGGCAGCTTCAAGAATGAACCTAACTCAAAAATGTTGGTATCAACACTGATATCTTTTGCTAACTTATCAAAGAAGAAATCATTTTGTTTCTTCATTGAATTCAGGTGGTGTGAAAAGTCATTAACGTGTTCAACTCCACGACTATTTTCTTCTTCGATAAATGGAATCAAACGATGTCTAATTCGGTTTCTAGTGACATCTAGTTTTTGATTAGTGTCATCTTCATACCATTTGATTGATAAGGTTTGCATGTATTGCGTTAGTTCTTGTTTGCTAAAACTCAGTAGTGGGCGAATCAGACGACCATCATTAAACTTACGACTTTCCTTAATCCCAATTAGATCCTTTACAAAAGATCCACGAATTAGTCTCATCAAGACTGTCTCAGCTTGGTCATTGGCATGATGTGCTGTTAATAATATACGTGAATTATTGTTCTTAACGACCTTTGAAAAGAAGTCATACCTATATTTTCTAGCCGCCATCTCAATTCCATTAATTGGATGTAACTGTTCTTCCCAGTTACCAACTTCAATTTTAACGTTATGACTTTGACAGAAGTCTCTGACATATTGTTCTTCCTCAGCACTTTGTGCTCTTAGGTGGTGGTTAACGTGAGCAACGATTATTTCAGGTCGAATCTTCTTTGGCAAGTTCATCATTAGGTTAAGCAACGCCATCGAATCGACACCTGCAGAAACTGCGACAACTACAGAATCTGACTGGTTAAACCAATCTCTACTCTCAATCAATCGATTAAATTTTTGCTGGGTAATATTTTGTTCCGGCATTAATACCGTCCCCTTTTAGTCACATTTTTGGTAAAAATAAAATGATTAAGGTAATCTACCCCAATCATTTTTTATTTGGTTAACTACGGCGACCGCCACGGCCTCCACGCTTACCTTCAGTATTTTTCTTGATTGTAGCTAGTCTGCTTTCACTTTCCTTTAGGAAACTGTCCATTAAGTCATCGAAACTAGCCTTGTTATTTTTATGGTTATCATTGTGATGACGGTTATCACCAAACTTACCATGATTTGAATGTCCATGGGCCATCTTTGGTTGTTCTCTTCTTTGTGGTTCGGCAGGCTTATCAACTGCTTTTCTGATTGATAAAGCAATCTTACCATCGTCACCAACACTTAGAACCTTAACTTTAACGTCATCGCCAACTTTTAATACATCTTTGATATCTTTGATATAGCCATCAGAAATTTCACTAATGTGAACCAATCCTGTTTTGTGTTCGCCTAGATCAACAAAAGCACCAAAATTAGTGATTCCTGATACTTTGCCGGAAACTTTTGCTCCAACTTCAATTGCCATAAAAAAATTTGTCCTCCTAATAATGATTAGTAACTTTAGTATAGCACCATTTAAATGATAATTGTATAAAAAAAATGGTATTTTTTCATACCATTTTAATTTTGAGTTACATCCTTTGAAACATCCCCTGGAAGACTGTAAACAGTCTCTCCTGGCTTGGTGTAATAATATTTTTCACGAATTACTTTTTGGATGTAGTCCTTATCATGTAACTGCTTAATATTTTGTTTTAGCTTTTGATTATCAATTTTACTTCTCTTAAGTTCCTTCTTGGTTTGAACTTGTTGTTCAGAAACGTTGCTAATCTTAGATTTAGTTATAAAGATTTGTGCAACCAACATTAAGATAACGACGAGGAAAAAGCTTACCAGGATAATTCCACGTTTTTTTCGACTGCGTAAAATTTCTTGATGTCGAGAACGCTTGATCTTCGTGTATTGATTATTCAATTGATGAACCTTATCAACATCCATGGTATTCCCTCCTCAATTTGCTACTTAATAGTATAGATGATTCTTAAAAAAAATAAATAGATAATTAATTTTGTAACTAAATTTTAATTATTCGGCGTTGAAATCTCTTTCGTATTGTTCATCCAAAACGGTGTACATTCTATCTGCATCAGCCTTTTTAGTTGTTTCGAACAATTGGTTAACTTGAACAGTTAGTGTCTTGTTACCAAACTTAATCACTAACTTATCGTTTGACTTAACGTCTGATGAGGATTTTGCCACACGGTCATTAATGGTAATACGACCTTGATCAGCAATATCCTTTGCTACTGTTCTTCTTTTGATAATTCTTGAAATCTTTAAAAACTTGTCTAATCTCATTTTGACATCCACCTATCTATAAACTTATTTACTACTGGAACTGATTGCCATTCTTGATATGTTAATAGTTTCCATTTAATTGCTAAGACACCGAAGACGGCTGCACCAATCGGAACTAAGAAACATAGTGAGATGATGGCACTTAATCTTTGACTGTGAACCAAGTGAATCGATCCAAATAGGTTCATCAAAATCATTTCGATGACCAACATCACAAAAGCAATCGCAGTTAACTTCCATAAGAAGATCCACTTGTTTTCAATTTTAACGATGTCAGTTGGTGCGAATTTCACTTCCACGATTAGCATTAATAGCAAACTAATCACGGTGGAGATACTTGCACCAGCGATTCCCATATGAGCAACCATTTCTTTAGTAATCAATATCTTAGCTGCTAACCCTAATATAATCGCGATAATGGTAATTTTAAAGTGATTTGCACTTTGCAAAATACTACTATAAATCGTAATCATCGTCGTTAGAACGACACTAATCATAAAGATACTAATTGTGGTGTTTTGTTGACCACTGTTAAATAGTAAACGGTTAATTAGTGGCATCAAACTTATCATCCCTACTGCCACACCAACTGTCATAAACATGCTGACCCTAAGCATTTCGGATGCTAAGTTATGAAACGACTTCATTTGCTTCTTAGAATAGGCCAAACTCAATGATGGCAAGATTGCTGAAGCAAACGATGTCGCAATTACCAAACCTAATTGAACCAGCGGCTGGCCACGATCGTAGATTCCCTTGACCGCCTGCGAATCAATCAAGTTCAATCCGTTTAATAGTAATCCCTTTCTGACTGTAAACGAATCGACTAATTGCATTAGCACCATTAAAGATGAAAGCATGCAGATTGTGCCACCTTCAAACAATAATCGCTTGAATAATGATTGATACGACATTACCTTTTGACTCGGTAGTCGTTTAATATCAACCGCATAGTAGCGAATTAGAATGGCCACCGAGAAAATCTCAGCTACTGGCGTTGCCACCATCGCATAGGTCCCAATTGTATATGGATCCACATGGTGTCTAACGCCAACGTATGCAGCTGCAATGATTAACCCCACTCGAATCACCTGTTCAACGACTTGTGAATAAGCGGTTGGTTTCATAATCAAAGTTGCCTGGAAGTAACCTCTTAAGCAGGCCAGTATTGGCATCATTAAAAACATCCAGCTAACTGCGCGAATCAAACTGTCTAATCTGATATCACCCATTAAAGCAGCAATCGATGTTGCCTTAATCTGGCAGATGATAAATATCAAACCACCAAAGATTGAAAGCATGATAAATAGCTGTCTTAAAAGGGCTTTTTTTTGCAATGTTGTTTCCTGCTCAGCGATAACACGTGAAATAATAATTGGCATCCCACTTAGAGCTAATACCATCCCAATTCCATAGATAGGATAAACCTGTTGGAAAACGTAGAATCCAATGTTTCCGACCAAGTTTTGAAATGGCACACGGTAAACGGCACTTAATACCTTACTAATTAAAGAGGCGATTGATAGAATCATCGCACCCTTCATTATCACTGATAGTTTATTGTCATTTTTCATTTGTTAAGTTTCCTGTGTGTTCTTTATCTAATGCTTCGACAAACTTACTTAATTCACCTAACCACTTTTGTTCATCCATATTAGGCTGAATGATTAAGGTAATTTGCATCTTGTCGTTCGCAGTACCAACCATTGATCTGAATTCAGTTTGTGCAATTGCCTTTAGCACTTGCTTGCTGTCATAGAATTGAGTTCCAATCGTTGATAGAGTGACTGTGATTTGTTTTGGTGTTTGTCTAATCTTTTCAATTAACGATGAGTCGGCGTACATCTTAATGCGACTGATTGTTAAAAGGTTTTCAACCGCGGTTGGATAATCACCGAAACGGTCAATTAAATCAGACTGTAGTTCACGATATTGATCATCGTTTTGCATTTGTCTAATTCGTTTATACAATTCAATCTTTTGCTTTTCATCTTGAATATATTCGCTAGGCAAGTATGCTTCCACGTCCATTTCGACGGTTGTGTCAACTCTTTGTTCAGCACGACGACCACGTTTAGTTGCCACCGCATCCGCCAACATTTGAGTATACATATCATAACCAACAGAATCGACAAATCCAGATTGTTGCTTACCTAATAGGTTCCCGGCACCACGAAGTGATAAGTCACGCATGGCAATCTTGAAACCAGAACCTAGTTCGGTAAAGTCCCTAATGGCTTCCAAACGGTTTTCGGATACTTCGGTCAACACCTTGTTTGGTTTATACATAAAGTACGCATAAGCGACACGGTTGGAACGACCAATTCTTCCACGAATTTGGTACAACTGGGATAGTCCCATGTGATCGGCATCTTCGACAAATAACGTATTGGCGTTTGGAATGTCGACCCCGGTTTCGATGATTGTTGTGGTTACTAACACATCGTATTCACCGTTAACGAAATCATATAGGATGGTTTCCAATTGATTTTCGGTCATTTGACCGTGAATATAAGCAATTCTAGCATCCGGTACCAATGTTTGTAACTTCATGACGGTGTCTTCAATGTCTGAAACACGGTTGTGCATGAAGAAGACTTGGCCTCCCCGATGCATTTCACGGGTAATCCCCTCACGGATTGCGCCGGCATTTTCTTCCATTACGTATGTTTGAATTGGGTAACGGTTTGCTGGTGGAGTTTCGATAACTGATAGGTCACGAACTCCCATCATCGACATGTTCAAAGTTCGAGGAATTGGGGTTGCAGTTAGTGTCAAAACATCAACATTAGATTTTAGTTGCTTAATCTTTTCCTTGTGCTTAACACCAAATCGTTGTTCCTCATCGACCATCAATAATCCTAAGTCGGCGAACTTGATGTCATCAGATAGCAAACGATGGGTTCCGACAACGATATCGATTGACCCATCTAGTAAACCTTTTTTGGTCTCTTCGACCTGCTTCTTGGTTCTGAAACGAGATAGCACTGCTACTGATACTGGGAAGCCTTCAAAACGGTTCACCATTGTTTCGTAGTGTTGTTGTGCCAATACGGTAGTTGGTACCAAAAAAGCAACCTGTTTACCTGCTTCGACCGCCTTAAAGGCTGCGTGTAATGCTACTTCGGTCTTACCGTAACCAACATCCCCAACCAACAAACGGTCCATTGGATGTGGTTGTTCCATATCCTTTTTAATTTCTTCGGAACTCTTCACCTGATCAGGGGTTGGTTGGTATGGGAATGCTCCTTCAAACTCTTCTTGGTATTCGTCATCTTCTGGGAAGGCATATCCAACCTGGTTGGAACGCTTAGCGTATAAGTCAATTAGGTCATCGGCGATATCTTCAATCTTTCCTTGGACCTTTGACTTCGTCTTTTGCCATTCACTGCCACCCAATTTGTTAACACGTGGGTGTTTGTCTTCGGATGAAACGTACTTTTGAATTAAGTTTAATTGCGTCACCGGAATGAACAACTTCGCGTTCTTTTGGTAAGCGATGGTCATGTAGTCTTGGTGCTTACCGTCGACTTCCATGGTCTTCATCCCTTCATACTTACCAATCCCGTGGTTAGCATGAACAACATAGTCGCCCGGTTTCAAATCAGCATAACTCTTGATTCGTTCCGCATTGGAGAAGGTTTGACGACGTGGTCTCTTCTTGTGAACGGTCGTAAACATTTCTGATTCGGTAATTACCGCCAATTGTTTAATTGGTAGTTCGAACCCATTCTTTAAACGTTCACTGACGACTTGGACTTGGTGTTCCAAGATGTTATCACTGGTGGTTTGAACCGATTCAATTTCAAAGTCAGTCAATGTTTGCGATACCTTTTGCATTCTGGACTTATCCTTCACCAAAATCACAACGGTGTCATCTTGTTTGTGCCATCTATCAATTTCAGTCTTCAATAGTGGCATTTGACCAAAGAACTTTTGCATTGGACGAACCTTAATGTCATTTAATTTGGTTAGCTTAAGGTTCCCAATCCCCTTTTGGAACAATGACATTAAAATTTCTGCCTGATTAATTTTGTGGAAGTGTTCTCTAAAGTCCACGCTAAACAAATCAGTTGATGCAATTTCACCATGGTCAAACTTATCATTAGCCCATGATTGTTCTTCTTCGACTAGTTGTTGACTGTTTTCTAAGATACGGCTGTAGTCATCGAATAAGACGACACCATCATCATCTAAGTAGTCAAAGATGGTCGTTTCGTTTTCATACATCGCCTTAGCATACATTATCCAATCCGGATCAATGACACCTTCGTTGGCATCATCAATCATAGTTTGAACGGCATCACTTAGACGTTGCTTTAATTCATCGTTATCTAGCTTGGCTAAACGTTTATCACGTAGTTTCGTTAAATTAGCAACCGCTTGTTGTCTTTGTGCTTCGTTTAATACCATATCAGTCGCTGGTAGTACTGAGATGGTTTCAATATTTTCCAAACTTCTTTGATTTGATACATCAAAATATCTCAATGAATCGACGTCGGTATCGAATAAATCGATTCGAACTGGATATTCTGAATTCAATGGATAGATATCAATAATTGATCCACGAAGTGAGAACTCCCCTGGTGCTGCCACCATCTTTTCAGGTGTGTAGCCCATTTGAAATAGTTTGTTTCTTAATTCATCTAGATTAACCTCATCATCGATTGAGATGGTTAGATTAGCATCAGAAAAATCGCCTGGTTCCGGCAAAATACGTTTAGTACCGGAAACAGACGTTACGATAATCTTAGGTTCATCGCTTAATAGATTTGATAAAGCCTGTACACGAGTGGCCTTGTATTCAGGTGAACTGGTGGCAACTTCTGCGGCTAAAACTTCTTCGACTGGAAATTCTAATACATCATCTTCGGAGACAACATTTTGTAAATCTTCAACAATATCATCACATCTGGATAAAGTATCAGTCACAATCAAGAAGTTTTTATTTGTTGACTTAAACAAAGCAGCAATCATCATTGTCTTCGCAGAACCTGATAAACCAGTCACTAACTGACGATGTTTGGGTGCTAAATCATTAACAATCTCATCGTATTGTGGCAGTTGTGTGAAAAATTGACTTAATTCCAAAATAGTTATCCCCTCTAAATATTAGTTGTACTTGTTTTCTAGCTTGTTGAATTCTTCCCCATTGATAAATTCTTCTAGCGCTGAAACACTGTTGTCAATTGCTTGGTTTAATCCTGGTTTTTGGTCGTCTGTAAAGTGACCTAATACATAGTTAACGACGCTTTCCTTAGTTGGGTGGTCTGTTCCCACCTTGATACGGTTAAACTTGTCGGTGCCTAAATGAGCAATTAAACTCTTAATTCCATTGTGACCACCGGCTGATCCGTGGTTTCTCAATCTGATTTTGCCGATTGGTAAATCCATATCATCATATATTACTATTAAATCGCTTAAATCTAACTTAAAGAACTTCATTAAAGGTCCAACTGAACGACCTGATTCGTTCATAAATGTTAGTGGTTCGACTAACATAACCTTTTCACCATTAATGTTAGTTGATCCAATCTTTGCTTCCATCTTTTGTGTTGATAGCTCCACTCCATGCTTATCTGCAAAATCGTCTACTACCATAAAACCAGTGTTGTGTCTGGTTTCCTTATATTGTGGTCCCACGTTTCCTAATCCCACAATCATCTTCATAAAAAATCCGCTCCTTTTTTCGCTCAATTAATATGTAAATTATATCATAGTATGCAATCCGATATTTATCCCGTCGCTTATAGAAATATAGAAAACTATTCGTTTTTTTAGCGCTTTGTAATTACTAATTTCCAAATTAATGATATAATTCAGTTGTAGATTTAAATATGTTTTTGAAGGGATGATTATTGTGGCTTTAAAACATCAAAAAGTTGTTTTAGTTGGTGACGGTGCCGTTGGTTCTTCATACGCATTTGCTATGATGCAACAAGGACTAGGCGAAGAATTCGTCATCGTTGATATTATTAGAGATCGTATCGAAGGAGACGCACTTGACTTAGAAGATGCTCAAGTATTTACTGCTCCTAAGAACATTTACGCTGGTGACTACAGTGACTGTGCAGATGCTGACTTAGTTGTTATCACTGCCGGTGCACCTCAAAAACCAGGTGAAACTAGACTAGATCTAGTTGGAAAGAACCTAAAGATTCTTTCATCAATCGTTCCTGAAGTTGTTAAGTCAGGATTTAAGGGTATTTTCTTAGTTGCTGCTAACCCAGTTGACATCTTAACTTACGGTGTTCAAAAACTTTCAGGTTGGCCAAAGGAAAAGGTTGTAGGTTCAGGTACTTCATTGGACACTACACGTTTCCAAGTTGCTGTTGCTAAGAAGTTAGGTGTTAACCCTGCTGACATTAACGCCTACATCATGGGTGAACATGGTGACTCAGAATTTGCTGCTATTGACGAAGCAACTGTTGGTTCACGTCCTCTATTAGACGTAGCTAAAGATGCTGGCGTAAGCAAAGATGACTTACTACAATTAGAAGATGAAACTAGAAACAAGGCATACACAATCATCAACAAGAAAGGCGCTACTTTCTACGGTGTTGCTACTGCCCTAATGAGAATTTCACGTGCTATTTTACGTGACGAAAACTCAGTACTACCTGTTGGTGCTCCAGTTAACGGTGAATATGGTTTAAGCGATATCTACATCGGTACTCCAGCTGTTGTTAACGCATCAGGTATTAATCAAGTTATCGAAGTTCCTCTAAGTGATGAAGAAAAGGCTAAGATGGAAGCTTCAGGTAAGACCTTAAAGGAAACTGCCGAAAAAGGTATGGAAGCTTTAAAATAATCGATCAACTTGATTAGATATTAAGTCGAGGCGCACTTTGCTCCCCGGCTTTTTATTTTGGGCAATTATTGATTTATCGCCACAAAGTCATCAATTTATGTTAAAATTAGATTATGAGAAAAATTCTAATAATTAAAAAGGAGGTTATGTTATGCTATTGAAGTCATTGGTTAAACCTAAAGGCAGTTTAGTTACCGTTTCAGAAAACGTTTCATTAGAACAAGCTCTTGAAACGTTGGAAGAATCTGGTTACAGATGTATTCCTATCTTAGACGAAACTGGAACAATCTTTAGAGGTAACATCTATAAGATGCATATCTACCGTCATAAAGCTAACGGTGGTGATATGTCTCAACCTGTTACCACATTATTAAAGAATGCCACTAAGTTCATCAATGTTAATTCAGCCTTCTTCCACATTTTCTTTTCGATTAAGGATTTACCTTATATCGCTGTATTGGATGATAATAATCGTTTCTACGGTATCTTGACCCACACCCGTTTATTGGACATGCTTTCACAATCATGGAACGTAAACGTTGGCAGCTATGTTCTTACAGTTCTAGCTCCTGGTAACCGTGGTGATCTAGAATCAATGTCTAGAATCATTACCAAATACACTGCAATTGCCAGTGTTATCAGTTTAGACGGTCAAGAAGGTGAATTGGTACATAGAGTTATGTTCACCCTTCCCGAAGAGGTAGATAAGAAATTGTTAAAACGAATCACTGCTGCATTAGAACGTAAAGGTTTTAAGATTGCAGAGATTGAAGATTTAGCGGACGAGAAATAACATTATCGAAACAAAAAAGGATGCGAATTAAATTCGCATCCTTTTTTTATGTATGTTTTACTGTACACCAATACTTAATTTCAATGACTCGTCCACTCGTTTCATAAACTTATCACTTAAGTGATCTACTCGATCATGTAATCGTTGTTTATCAATAGTTCTAATTTGTTCTAATAGGATAACTGAATCTTTTTCGATTCGGGTCTTATCAGCACTAATAGCTACGTGAGTAGGCATCTTTGGCTTTGAAATTCTAGCAGTAATTGCGGCAACAATCACGGTAGGACTGTAGTGATTCCCGATATTGTTTTGGATGATTAATACCGGTCTCATTCCCCCCTGTTCGGAACCAACAACTGGTGATAGGTCAGCATAAAAAACGTCGCCACGTTTAATTTCAACGTTAGCCATTCTAACATCCCCTATCTATAATGAATTCATCTGAATTCTGAAAACGTAATGTGATGCACACTTGAGGGTTCACAAAAAGTGAATTCCTTTGAAATAGCACAATTGATATCGGTCATCTCAGTGTACCCCGCAATTAAATTTTTGACTATCAAATAATCGTTAAAACATGGATTAACCACAATCCTAGTATGTGTATCAATGGTAACGTTCATTCTAGGATGTGATATTTTTGCTTCGTTACTTGATGTAGCTGTGCTTAGAAGTGAATAAACATATCGATTCTTAGATTGCATTTATTAATCCTCTTAAAACGGGTTATTCTACCACAATGCGTGGTAGTCTATCAGTGAATAAGCAAGCCACTTCATAATGAATTGTATCACAATATGACGCAATGTCTTGTAAAGTAATCTTTTCTTTACCGTCTTGACCCACAATTGTAACTTTTGTGCCTGGCTTCACTGGTTCGTCTAGTTTAATCATTAATTGATCCATGCAAACACGACCAACAATTGGGCAGAACTTGCCGTTCACCAATAGTGAGAAGCCTTGTAATGCTCGCACAATTCCATCTGCATAACCAACTGGAACTGTGGCAATCCATTCAGGTTGCTTTGATGTGTATGTCGCGCCATATCCAACTGAACGACCTGTATCAATTTTCTTACAGTAGACAACTTCTGTTGTTAAACTAAGTGCTGGTTTTAATTCATATGGTAAGTCTAGTTCCCCACCGGATGGATTCAAACCATAACCAGCAACACCAAATCTGATCATGTTGCAATTAAATTCACTATGCCACAAGCTAGTAGCTGAATTAGACACATGTACATATTTAGGCAATGTATCTATAACTGAAATTAAATCATTAAATCGTTCAACTTGCAAATCAAAATACTTTACGTTATGTGTGTCAGCGGTTGAGAAGTGTGTAAAAATCCCCTCAAAGTTCAATTTATCGGATTGATTCAAGAAATCCACCGCTTCTTTAAGTGAATCTTTGTCTTGGAAACCAATTCTACCCATTCCAGTATCCAAACCGATATGAACATTTAGTTTTGGTAGATCTTTTTGAGCTAATTGTTCATCGGCTGCTCTTAACCAATCAATGGATGAGACAGTGGCTGAAATGTTTCTTTCTGCCATTAATGATGCATGTTCTACATCAGTGATTCCTAACACTAGGATTGGTTCGTCAAAACCAGCATCCCTTAGTTGTAATGCTTCATCTAAAATGGCCACACAAAAGCCATCGGCGCCAGCCTTCTTCGCTTCGTGTGCTACTGCGACCGCCCCGTGGCCATATCCATTGGCCTTTACCACCATGAATAAGTATTCGTTATTTGTCAAACGTTTCTTTTCGTTACTAATATTATGATATAAAGCACTCTTACTAATTAGTATTTGTGCATTTCTATGAGTTCCTACTACCATATTAATCTTTCCTCCAATTAATAATGGGCATTTCCTTTTATTGTAGTTCTTTATGTAAAAAAAAGCTATTGACAAATTTTCATATCAACAGCTTTTTTTATTAATCTTTGTTTTTAATTGTAAATGACTTGTTTGGGCGTTTGTGGTTTGATGAACGGTTACCCTTCTTGTGATCATCACGGTGGTTGCCACAGCCATTACCATTGTAACGACGACGGTTACCACCACGTTTGAAGCCGCCACGACGGTTACCACCGCCACGGTGATATCCACCACCATGACCGCGCTTGTTCTTGTTAGGAAGTGGCTTTTCAGCAGTGATGTGAACCTTAACTTGGTTTCTAGTCATCTTGCTTAATAGCACTGATACTAATTCCTTAGCATCGTATTTTTCTAACAATTCATCAGAAGCTTCTGAGAATGGTTCCATCTTAGTCTTTTCAATTAATGAACCAATTTCCTTAGTGGCTACTTCTAGTTGACCCTTCAATGCTTCATCAGCTGAAGGTGGCTTAAGAGGTAACATTCTAACCTTAGTTAGCTTTTCAATGTCTCTTAAGTAACTAGTTTCGTTTGGTTCAACAAAAGTCATTGAAACACCATGACGTCCGGCACGACCGGTACGACCAATTCTGTGAACGTAACTTTCTGAATCTTGAGGGATATCGTAGTTGTATACGTGAGTAACACTTGAGATATCAATACCTCTAGCAGCAACGTCGGTTGCAACTAAAACGTCAACCTTGTCATGCTTAAAGTCCTTCATGATTTGTGAACGACGGTTTTGAGTTAAGTCACCATGAATTCCTGCTGCACGGTATCCGCGTAGTAGAAGTCCCTTAGAAACTTCGTCAACACGACGCTTAGTACGACAGAATACGATAGTTACCTTAGGTGCTTGGATATCAAAGAATCTAGTCATGATATCAAACTTTTCAAATTGTTTTACTCTGATGTAGTATTGATCAACTAAATCAGTAGTTAATTCTTTAGCCTTGATAGTAACTTGTTGAGGGTCCTTCATGAATTGAACACCAACACGTTTGATTTGTGGTGGCATAGTTGCAGAGAATAACAATGTTTGTCTTTCTTCTGGAACTTGTTTTACGATACTTTCAATATCATCTAGGAATCCCATGTCCAACATGTCATCGGCTTCATCTAGAACCAATGTCTTAACATGGTCTAATTTTAATGTACGTCTGTTGATATGATCCAATAAACGTCCAGGAGTACCCACAACAACTTGTGGTTTACGCTTTAAGCTTTGGATTTGTCTTCTGATGTCAGAACCACCAAAAACTGATACAGCCTTAACGCCCTTTTCTTTTCCAAAACGACTAATTTCGCCTTGAGTTTGAATAGCTAATTCACGAGTTGGTGAAATAACTAATGCTTGCACGTTTGGATTGTCTAAATCAACGTGTTCAATAATAGGAAGAGCAAAAGCAGCTGTCTTACCTGTACCTGTTTGTGCTTGTCCTAAAACATCCTTACCTTGTAGGGATAAAGGAATTGTTTCTGCTTGGATTGGAGTGGCTTCCTTAAAACCCTTGTCTTCAATCGCTTTTAATAGATCTTCTGAAAGACCTAATTCTCTAAACTTCAAATATGTTTCCTCCTAAACGAAACATTCAATATAATACCGTCATTAGCTAAGGAAGAGTCCGTTCCCGTTAATGCGCTAATCACTTGATTATAAAAATTCCGTGTTCTAAAAAATGTAACTAGACTAATATAACCCTTTTGGGTCAAATTAGCAAATGAATTACCTATATTAATTTGTTAGTTTATCTAATAGTTTTTCTAAATGAATTCCGTGACTAGCTTTTAATAGTACTTGGTCACCTTCATAAATTTCTGCATTTAATTGGTCGTATAAATCATCCAATTGGTCTGCCTTAAAGTAGAAAAGATTTTCTGATGGATAAACTGAGCTTAGCTTGTCGTACAAGTACTTCATATCAGGACCAATTAAGTACACGCTTTGGACTTCTTTTGGATCTAATACTTCGGCTAGTGATTCGTGCAATTTAATTGATTGATCACCTAATTCCAACATATCACCTAAAACGGCAATTTTACGGCCATCAATCTTTTCTTGAGTAAATGCGTTCACTACTTCTTTAACAGCAGTAGGATTTGAATTATAAACGTCTGAAAGGATCATTTCGTGTTTACTTCCTTCAATCCATTCAGTACGGTTATTAGTCAAATTAACATTCAATAATGCCTTTTGGATGTTTTCTTCTCTGATCCTGTATAAGTCACCGATGGTGATGGCTACCAATGCATTGTTAACGTTGTATTCACCAATCATTGGAATCTTGAATTCAACATCTGAGTACTTATTAACCTTAAATGTGGTTTGCACTTCTGTTCCAGCAATGTCATAAGCATAAAAGTCATTATCTTCAGACAACCCAAAAGTACGTTTGAATGGTAATGATTCACTGCGACTTGCTAATAGTGGTTCGTCACCGTTATAAACAAAAATACCATCTTCTTTTAGTCCGTTGACGATTTCCATCTTGGCATCGGCAATCTTGTCGCGAGTACCAAAGAATTCAATGTGGGCTTCACCAATCATTGTAATTGCAGCAACATCTGGTTCAACTAAGTGACTCAAGAAGTCTAGTTGACCTGGACGATCCATTCCCATTTCAACAACCAATACTTCTGTGTTTGGTTCCATATCCAAAATGGTCATTGGCACACCAATTTCGTTATTGAAGTTGGCATGAGTCTTAGTAACATTGAATTGAGTGGATAATACTGAAGCCACCATATCCTTGGTAGTAGTCTTTCCATTACTTCCAGTGATTGCGACAACCTTAGGATTAATCTTTGCCAAGTAGTATTGGCTCAATCTTTGTAGTGCTTCTAATGTATTATCTACAACGATAATTGGAAAATCTGTTGGAGCATTTTCGTGGTCTTTTTGCCAGAAAGTTGCTACGGCACCATTATCAATTGCACTTTGAATGTAGTCGTGACCATCGTTTTGACTAACAAGTGGCACAAATAGTGCCCCGTCTGTTAGTTCCCTGCTATCAAAAGCAACACTAGTAATATCAATATCTTCATATTCGCTAATATCGTTTTGCGCAGAAACTGCACGAGCAACTTCTGTAAGTGACATTTTCATATCTAATAAATCTCCATTTCATCAGTTCGATAAGTGTTACACATATTATAACATGAAACGAGAAATTATTTTAAACCCGTTTTGTCAATCCATTATGAGACAATCCTTTGTTTTTAATGAGGTCTTATAAAAACTATTAACTAATTGTCAAAACACTGTTAATATGTTTAATAGATAATAATTAATGGGGACGTGACTACTTTGAAAAAAGTCTTATTTGTGTGCCATGGAAACGTTTGTCGTTCTGCAATGGCTCAGGCCATTTTTAGCAAGATCGTAAAAGAGCGTGGATTGGAAAATGAAATCGCAGTTGATTCAGCTGCGACAAGTACCGAGGAAATCGGTAATCCACCGCACCCAGAAGTTCGTAAATTGTTGGACCGAAAAAAAATTAGCTATGCGGGTCAACATTCAAGACAAATCGAATCATCTGATTTCCAAAAATATGATTTAATCATTGGAATGGATTACGAAAACATGAACAACCTGCTTCACTGGGCACCTAAGGACCAAGCCCACAAGATTCATCTTTGCTTAGATGTTATCGATGGAATGCAAGGTAAAGAAATCGCAGATCCTTGGTATACCGGTAACTTTAATTTAACCTTTGATCAAATTAACGAAGCGATGCCAAAATGGATTGACTATGTGTTAAATATGTAAAAAAAAGACATATCCGAAACGGATATGTCTTTTTTTTATCTTTACTTGAAACCGTATTTCTTGTTGAAACGATCCACAGCACCATCGGCTTGAGTGAACTTTTCACGGCCAGTGTAGAATGGATGAGAATCTGAAGAAATTTCAAGACGTACTAATGGGTATTCATTACCATCATCCATAGTGATAGTTTCAGCTGAGTTCATAGTTGAACCAGCCATGAATTTAAAACCAGTACTTGTATCTTGGAATACCACTTGGTGGTATTCTGGATGAATTCCTTGTTTCATTATAAATCGCTCCTTTGCCCTGTATCATATGTTGATTCAGAGATTATCGTTTAGTCGACTTGATTATAGTAACACTAAATAGAAGTTAATTCAACACGAAAATTAACTTTCGTCGTTAACTAATTCAACGACAGCATTTAGATTACTTAGCTTATCAATGATGTTGTCATAGCCACGTAAAATGTTGTCTGCGTTATCAATCACAGTGGTTCCTTGTGCCATTAAACCGGCAATCATTTCTGATGCTCCGGCACGAATTTCCCCTGCTTCAATCTTCGAACCAACAAGTGCGTCAGTATGACTTACGATGATGGTACCGTTACCTTCATCGTATCTAATCTTGGCTCCCATCTTCTTTAATTCGGAGATGTGCTTGGTTCTCTTTGGATAAATAGTGTCAATGATTGTACTATCACCAGCAGCCATTAGTAGTAGTGGCGTAATTGGTTGTTGTAAATCAGTGGCAAATCCAGGATATGGCATTGTCTTAATTTCGATGTTTTTAAGTTCTTCTGTCTTTGGAACGTAGATACTATCTTCATTAATTTGTAGATCAATACCCATTTCTTGTAACTTGGCAATAAATGATTCCAAATGTTCTGGAATCACGTTTTGAATCTTCACACCGTCACCATATGCGGCAGCCATGGATAGGTATGTACCTGCTTCGATTCTGTCAGGGATAATGATGTGAGTGTTCTTAGCACGAAGTGATTCAACCCCTTCGATTCTAATCACATCTGTACCGGCTCCCCTAACCTTGGCACCCATGTTATTCAAGAATGTAACGACATCAATAATTTCTGGTTCCTTGGCAGCATTTCTGATGACAGTTGAACCCTTTGCTTTAACGGCAGCTAAAATAGCGTTGATGGTTGCCCCCACTGACACAACATCTAAAAAGATTTGTGCTCCGTGTAAACCATCTTCGTTGGTTGTGATGATGATTTCATCCCCATCATTTTCAACCTTTGCCCCCATTGCTTCGAAGGCCTTGATGTGTTGGTCAATTGGTCTAGGACCGATGTTATCTCCACCAGGGAAAGTAATCTTAGCACGACCAAAGCGTCCTAATAGTGCTCCCATGAAGTAGTATGATGCTCTTAAACTTTTAATTGCCTTACTTGGTAAGGCACTTTCATTTATTGTTGTTGGGTCGACGTTTAATATTCCATCGGCAAAATCTGATGAGACATTCATTGATTCCAAAATCACCATTAGATTGTGTACATCTAAGATGTTTGGCACCATGTCGAATTGCACTGGTGTGTCAGCTAAGATAGCTGCTGGGATTAATGCAACAGTACTATTTTTAGCTCCACCAATGGTTACGTTACCAGATAAACGATGGCCACCCTTTATTATCATTTTATTCATTGTTTAAATTCCTCGCTTACAGTTTCACTAAATAATAGTGAACAATAACAATATTAAATAATAAATATTAAAAATACAATAGTTTCAGCTAAATTAAACATACATTTAATAAAAACAACAAAAAAAGGCCGGAAAAATTTCCTGGCCTTTTCTGTAAAACATATTATTTGTTGTTTTCTTCATGTTGTTCGTGTGCAGCTGCAACGAATGCCTTGAATAATCCTTCAGGTCTTGTTGGACGTGATAGGAATTCTGGGTGGTATTGAGCAGCAACGAAGAACTTGTTAGTAGGAATTTCAACAACTTCTACCAAGTGATCATCTGGAGAAGTACCGGCAATAACTAGACCGTGAGCCTCCATTTCTTCTCTGTATTCGTTGTTGTATTCGTAACGGTGTCTGTGACGTTCTGAAATTTCAGCCTTGTTACCGTAAGCTGCAGCAGTTACAGTACCAGGTTTTAGCTTACATGGGTAAGCACCTAGACGTTGAGTACCACCCATACCATCGATATCAGCTTGGTCAGCCATTAAGTCAATGATCTTGTGTGGAGTTTCTGGGTCAATTTCAGTAGTGTTAGCATCTTTGTAACCTAATACATCACGAGCAAATTCGATACTTGCAATTTGCATACCTAAACATACACCTAGATAAGGAACGTCGTTTTCACGAGCGTACTTAACTGCAGTAATCATACCTTCGATACCACGGTCACCGAAACCACCAGGAACGATAATACCGTCAGCATCGCCAAGTAATTCTTCAACGTTATCTTCAGTAACTAGTTCTGAATTTAACATCTTTAGGTTAATCTTTGCATCAACTGGGTAACCAGCATGACGTAATGATTCAGTAATTGAAATGTAAGCATCCTTTAGTTTTACGTATTTACCAACTAAAGTAATGTTAACAACATTCTTTAAGTTTTGTACTTTTTGTTCTAGTGCCTTCCATTCAGTCATGTCAGCCTTAGGAGCATCCATACCAAAGTGGTCAACAACTTGTTGATCCATACCTTGAGCTTCTAGCATCAATGGAACAGTGTAAAGTGTTGGAGCATCTTTTGATTCAACAACAGCTTCTGGCTTAACGTCACAGAATAGAGCAATCTTTCTCTTCATTGCATCAGTAACGTCTTGTTCAGTTCTAACAACTAATAGGTTTGGTTGGATACCTAAACCACGTAGTTCTTTAACTGAGTGTTGTGTTGGCTTAGTCTTCATTTCGCCAGCAGCACGTAAGTAAGGAATTAAAGTGGTGTGGATGTAGAATACATTTTCATCCCCTACTTCGCTCTTCATTTGACGAATAGCTTCTAGGAATGGTAGTGATTCGATATCACCAACAGTACCACCAATTTCAGTAATTACGATATCAGCATTTGATACCTTAGCTGCACGCATGATTTTTTCTTTAATCATACCAGTGATATGAGGAATAACTTGAACAGTTGCACCTAAGTAGTCACCGCGGCGTTCTTTTCTCAATACTTCTGAATAAATTTTACCAGTAGTTACATTTGAGTATTTATTTAAGTCATTATCAATAAAACGTTCATAGTGACCTAAATCAAGGTCAGTTTCAGTACCATCATTAGTAACAAACACTTCACCGTGTTGGTATGGGCTCATAGTACCTGGGTCGACGTTAACGTATGGATCAAACTTTTGAATAGTAATGTTGATTCCACGGTTTTTTAATAAACGTCCTAGTGATGCAGAAACAATTCCTTTTCCTAGTGAAGAAACAACCCCACCAGTAACAAAAACATATTTAGTCATGTGAAAAAACTCCTCATAAAATCTATTAGGGTAAAAATTAAAAACTCCCTATTCATTGAGAATAGGGAGTCATTGATTACTATAATCGATCAATTGTCCTTACAAAATCTTTTGTAAGGAGCCCAAAAATAATATTACATTGTTCTAGGTTTATAGTCAAGAAATATAATTATTATTTCTAAGAAAAATTAATCTTTAGAATCATCGTCGATGTCATCGTCATCATCGTGTAATTCTGACAATTCGCCTTCGATACCATCAGGGATGTTATCGTCGTCAACATCGTTCTCTTCGTCAATTTCATCTAAATCTTTGTGATACTTGTCGGTTTCGTCGACACCTTCATCGGCATCTTCAAATTCGTCGTCTTGGTCTTCTGGATCATCATCATCGTAATCGATAACGTCATCATCGTCAGAAGCATCAGCTAAGAATGCGTTAACCTTACGACGCTTTTTCTTTCTAGGACGATCGATATCTTCGTCTTCAGGATGAACTGTAGCTTCATCGATTGAATCATATGGATACCAAGTTCTTAGTCCCCAAAGATTATCACCTAAAGAAATAAAACTACCATCAACGTTCATATCTGTGTAGAACTGTACCAATCGTTTACGAATTTCTTCATCAGAATCACCCAAGTATTTTTGGATTTCGTTGGCGATATCAGCAAAGGCCATTACTTCCCCACGTTCAGAAAGAATTGCGTGAGCAACTTCGACCATTGATAATTCTTTTTTGTCTTTACCTTCTAAGGCTTGTAATTTCAAATCGGTGCACGTCCTTTCAAAATACTATTAATATCATACCTTTTTAAGCAGAAAATTGCAATGTAAGATTATATTCTCCTACAATCATTCCGCCAGAATGTAATTCATAGTCAATTCCAAGTTTACCATTCATTATATCTTCATTATAATCGTAGTTTAACTCTTTTGTTTTGACCAAAATTTTTATTGGACCATACTCAGTTTGGTAAATTGTGTCGTGATCTTTGTTTTCGTCAAAAATCATTCTAGAGTGATGTCCACCATTGGCTTGGCGAGTTAATTGAACATGTTCATCGGTGATTTTCAAAGTAACGTTTGCTACCGCTTGATTATCTTGATGTTCGGTGAAGCGAAGGTATAGGCCGTTGTTCATTTGAACCAGGCTACCCACTTCTTCAAATATAAAGTCTTCGCGCTCTGCATCTTGGAAAATAGTTGTCTTTAAGTTCACAACAACCTTTTGAGCATTTTCATTTTTATCCATCACACTGACTCACCTTCCCTCATTTCATATATCACAAACTAATATTATATACGGACATGTCCATAAATGCATTAATTAATGGTCGGAAAATTAATTATTTCGTTTAAAACTTTGTTATAATAAGCATAAATAACTTATATATAAATAGTAAGGAGGTAAGAATTTGGAATACCAAGAAAAACTACTACCTCGAGAAAAGGTTTTTCGAGATCCGGTTCTTAACTACATTTACGTACAACACCAAGTCATCTTAGACTTGATTAATACTAAAGAATTCCAACGATTAAGACGAATAAAACAATTAGGTCCTGCTTCATACACATTCCATGGTGCAGAACATTCGAGATTCACCCACAGTTTAGGAGTGTACGAAATCACCCGTCGCATCTGTGATGGTTTCCTTAGAAACTATCCTAGCAAAGTTGATGGAGATGGCCTTTGGGATGACTCTCAAAGATTAGTTGCACTATGTGCAGCATTGCTTCATGACATCGGACACGGTGCTTACTCACATACATTTGAACACATCTTTGGTACCAATCACGAAGCAATCACCCAAGAAATCATCACTTCTGAAAAGACCGAGGTTAACCAAGTATTAAGCAAGATTAGCCCTAGTTTTCCAAAGGAAGTTGCTAGCGTAATCGACCATACTTATCCAAACCAACAAGTCGTTCAAATGATTTCTAGTCAATGTGACGCCGATAGAATGGATTACCTACTAAGGGATGCGTACAACACCGGTGCCAACTACGGTAACTTTGACTTAACTAGAATCTTACGTGTGATGAGACCTTACGAAGGTGGTATCTGTTTTGAAATCAATGGGATGCATGCCGTTGAAGACTACATCATCTCTCGTTTGCAAATGTACATGCAAGTGTACTTCCATCCAGTATCACGTTCTATGGAAGTTATCCTAAGTCACCTACTTCAAAGAGCCAAGGAACTAGCGAGTCAATTGGATAAAAATGACCGCCTAACTCCACATCTATTAATGCCATTCTTCAAGAACGACTTTACTATCGATGACTATTTGAAACTAGATGACGGTGTTCTAAACACCTACTTCATTAACTGGATTGATTCAGACGACAAGATTCTATCTGATTTAGCCGATCGTTTTATTAACAGAAAGCCACTTAAATCTGTAGAATACAATAATGAAACTGAATCATTGATTCCAACCATGCAAAAATGGATTCAAGAAGCTGGTTTCGAAACCACCTACTACACCGCCGTTAACAACAGTTTTGATTTACCATATGATGCTTATGATCCAAACAAAAAACATCATGCTACGCAAATTGAACTTAGAAGAAACGATGGTACAATGATTGAACTATCAAAGATATCTCAACTAGTTAGTGCCGTTACTGGTAAGCACTTAGGTGATGAACGCTTCTTCTTCCCTAAGGAAATGTTATCTAAAGATAGTGACATCGATTTATTCGAACCAGTTTATCAAGAGTTTCAAAAACACATTAAAAACGATGAATTAATTAAGTAAGGAGGATTTCTCCATGAGTGAAATCAAATTAATCGCCATCGATATCGATGGTACCCTTTTAAACGAAGAAAACATTTTAGCTCAAGAAACAATCGATGCTGTTACTGAAGCCAGAAACAGCGGTGTCAAAGTTGTTCTATGTACTGGTCGTCCTTTGACTGGTGTTAAACCATACCTAAAGAAACTAAACATTTCTGGTAATGACGAATACGCCATTACTTTCAACGGTGCTCAAGTACAAGATGCAGATGCTAACATCATCGAAAAGTTTGATTTAGATTACAACGACTTCGTCGGACTAGAAAAACTAAGCCACAAGTTAAACACTAACTTCCAAATCGAAACTACCGACTATATCTACACCACTAACCGTGACCTAAGTCCATACAGTGTGGCTGAAAGTTATCTTGTGAGAATGCCAATTCGTGTTCGTGAACCACAAGAAATTACTGACGATACTGAAATCGTTAAGGCAATGCTAATCGCTGATCCAGATATCATCGATAAGGCTATTCCAAACATTCCAGAAAACTTCTTAGACCACCTAACAATGGTTAGAAGTGAACCCGTATTTCTAGAATTCGTTAACCAAAAGGCTTCAAAGGGTGCTGCCCTAAGCAAACTTGCTACTCGTTTAGGCTTCACCGCTGAAAACGTAATGGCAATCGGTGATCAAGGTAACGACATTAGCATGGTTACTTACGCAGGTACTGGTGTTGCCATGGGTAATGCTGCTGACGACTTAAAGAAAGTTGCCGACAAGGTTACTAAGACAAATAAGGAAAACGGTGTTGCATACGCCATTAGAAACTTTGCTTTAAAATAATCAATCATAAACAAAAAGAACTCGCTTCAATGAAGTGAGTTCTTTTTTTATAGTGTGATAATGATTGCAAACGCAATCCAGATAATTCCAATTATCAACGTTAACTGTGCAAATGGACGTACCACGATTTTGGCATTCTTAATGCCGCCAATTTTATCGGCCGGAATCTTTTCGTTTTCAAAACGTTCATCATCACCCTTACGGTGAAAAATACGCCATCCAGTGAAAAGATGTCCCTTGGATAATACTCCAATCAAGCCAATGACTGTGAATAGTAACCCTATCAAGAATAGATAGTTACTAATCGTAATAGCACTAACTTTAAACACCATTGCTATTAAAGCAACGACGATTCCAACTAACGCTATTAGCAGTCCTAATCTTTTTGGTTTATTCATTATTCTGCGTTACTTCTGAAACGGTTGCTGAATAATGGACTAACGGCACGATCTTCGTTAATACGCTTAATTGCGTCCCCAATTAATGGAGCAACTGAGATTTGTTCAATCTTATCAATTTGCTTTTCTTTTGGTAAGCGAATTGTATCAGTAACAACAAGCTTCTTGATTGGTGATTGTTGGATACGATCAATTGCAGGACCTGATAATACAGGGTGTGTACAACATGCGTATACTTCTTTAGCACCAGCATCCATCAATGCTTGAGCACCTAAAGTGATAGTACCAGCAGTATCAATCATGTCATCAACCATCAAGCATGACTTACCTTTAACATCACCAATGATGTTCATGATTTCAGCAACGTTTGCCTTAGGACGACGCTTGTCGATGATGGCAATTGGTGCCTTTAGGAATTCGGCCAATGCACGGGCACGAACTACACCACCATGGTCAGGTGAAACTACGACTGCGTTTGAGTCCCAGCCGTGGTTAATAAAGTGATCAGCTAATAGTGGTGCACCCATCATGTGATCAACTGGAACATCGAAGAAACCTTGGATTTGAGCAGCATGTAGGTCCAATGCAACTACACGGTCAATTCCAGCAGTTTCTAGCATGTTAGCAACTAGCTTTGCAGTAATTGGTTCTCTAGAACGAGCCTTACGGTCTTGTCTAGCGTAACCATAATATGGGATTACCACATTAATTGTCTTAGCACTTGCACGTCTAAGAGCATCAATCATAATCATTAATTCCATTAAATTATCATTAACGGGAGCTGATGTAGATTGAATGATATAACAGTTATCCCCACGGATACTTTCTTCAATGTTAATTCTAATTTCGCCATCGCTAAATCTGTCAACGGATGTTTCACCTAAATCAACACCAACACGATCAGCAATTTTTTCTGCCAAAGGAATGTTAGAGTTTAAAGCGAAAATCTTCAATTTAGGATCAGAATATCTTTCAGCCATAAGTCCTCCACCTAACAATAAATTCTATAATTCGTAACTATATTCTTAATTCACAGTTAATTTTACACTATAATTGATAATTTTTCATTCAAAAATTATACAAATAATAAATAAAATATCATTGGATTATCTCTTAATCAGCATATGGAAGCTTTTTGAAATATCCTGGTTTGTTGGTTTGACGTTGTCTTGCAATCGCCATATCGTATTGTTTTACGTCATCAGTAATAGTTGAACCAGCAGCGATAAATGTGTGGTCATCAATGTGTAATGGCGCAATCAAGTTAGCATTGCTTCCGATAAATGAGTTATCACCCACTTCGGTGTTGTGCTTGTTCTTACCATCGTAGTTAGCAAAGATAACACCACAACCAACGTTGATGTTCTTGCCTAGATGAGCGTTACCAACGTAAGTTAAGTGACCTACCTTAGTACCTTCATCAATTTGGGCCTTTTTAACTTCGACGAAGTTTCCAAGGTGAACATTTTCACCAATCTTAGCTTCTGGACGAAGATGTGAGTATGGTCCAATGTTTGAGCCTTCCATCATTTCTGATTCTTCAAGTAATGATGAAGTTACAGTAACGTTGTCATGAATGATGCAGTCTCTAATTTCTGAGTTAGCACCAATCTTACAGTCACTACCAATCTTGGTATGACCACTAATGTGAACACCAGGTTCTACGATTGTATCTTGACCAATTTCAACACCAAAGTCGATATATGTGTCATTAGGGTTTGGCATAGTAACACCGTTTGACATGTGGTATTCGTTAATGCGTTGTTGCATTACTTGGTTAGCCTTTGAAAGTGCAATACGATCGTTTACACCCATTGATTCATCAAAGTCCTTCATTTGGTAAGCACCAACGTTCTTACCTTCTTCTTTGAAGATACCAATAACGTCTGGTAGGTAGTATTCGCCTTGTGCGTTATCGTTTTTAACCTTCTTTAGAGCTTCGAATAATTCATGGTTATCGAAAACGTAAACACCAGTGTTGATTTCATCGATGTTTTGTTCGGCAACTGAGGCATCCTTTTGTTCAACAATCTTGTTAACATTACCCTTGTCATCTCTAACGATACGACCGTAACCAAATGGGTTAGGTGCTTTTGAAGTTAGTACAGTCGCAACTGCACCGCTTTCTTCGTGTTGAGTAAACAAGTGATTAAAAGTTTCAGCTGTAAATAATGGAGTATCTCCACTAACAACCATTGTTGATCCATCAACATCTTCTAGAATGTCGGCAGTCTTTTTAACTGCGTCCCCTGTTCCTAGTTGTTTTTCTTGTAATGCATATTGGCTTCTGTCACCTAGTTGAGTTTTAACGTCTTCTGCACCAAAACCAACAACAGTAACAATGTTATCCATATGAATTTTTTCAACTTGTGTTAATACACAATCAACCATTGTACGACCACAAACTTGATGCAAAACTTTGTATAGTTTTGACTTCATTCGCGTACCTTTACCGGCAGCTAAAATAATTGTATTTCTAGTCGTCATTATTCTTCCTCCTTGGTGACGTCGCTAAAGTTATCGTAGGTAAAATTACCTAAATCAACTTTAATATCACCGTTATTAGTATCAATCTTGAATAATGAAGTGTAATCATCTTCGCTAATCTTACGTTGGCCTTCGTAATCACGTTCGGCAACGAATGCAATTCCGGCAACTTCACTATCAAATTCTTTGATTAAACTACATAGTCCATCGGCTGATCCCCCACCACGTAGAAAATCATCTACGATTAAGACGTTGGAATTAGCAGGTAAACTACGTTTTGATAGAACCATCTTTTCGATTCTCTTTTGAGAACCAGAAATATAGTTCACACTGATAGTTGAACCATCAGTAATTCTAGAATCATGTCTAGCAATCACGAATGGAACGTTTAATAAGGTTGCAACACTTTGTGCAACCGGAATACCCTTAGTGGCAACAGTTAATACAGCATCAATCTTCTTGTGACTGTACAATGTCGCAATAATTCGACCAATTTGTCTCAAAATTGATGGACGGTTAAGTAGGTCGTTCATATATACGTATCCACCAGGTAAAACTCTTGAATTGTCAGCTAATGCTGATTGAACTTCGTCAATAAATTGACTAGCTTCTTGTTTTTGAATGCCGGGCATGAACATACTTCCACCAGCGGCACCGGGAATGGTTTCTAATACACCAGTTCCTGTTTCCATAAATGTTTTTCGTAAAATGGTTAGGTCTTCACTAATAGATGACTTAGCAGAATCATAACGATTTGCAAAAAAAGTCAATGGTACTACCGTATTAGGATTCTCCATTAAGTAGCGAGTCATATCTACTAGACGCGCACTACGCTTTGCTTTCATTCTTTCACCTCATTAAGTAAAAACTACATCTAAATTTTATCATAATGTTCGGATTTAAGATACTTTTTAAACGAAATAATAAAAAAATATCCGTTTAAACTTTCACCTAAACGGATATTTTTATATAGGTCTTACAATATATACCTCAGAACAGAAACCACGAATGCTGTTAAAAATGTGCTTTGCTTGGCTTTCCGTCTTACAAATCCCGAAGACAGTCGGTCCAGTTCCGCTCATTTGGGCACTGTCAGCACCGTATTTCTCGAACTTCTCTTTAATCTTTTTAATCTCACTGTGATGCTTTGAAGACAATGGTTCCAATACATTTCCCATGTGAGAAACGATTTGATCATAGTCTTGCGTTTCAACCGCTGCTGCCAATTCGTTAACATTCACATGTTCTAATTTATCGTAATCAATCTTGTTTAAGATTTCTGGTGTTGAAACACTAACCTTTGGTTTCACAATTACGAAATACATCTTTGGCAGTTTTGGCATTAATTCAATGTTATCACCCTTACCGGTAACCATCGCAGTCTGACTGTAAACACAATAAGGAACGTCTGAATCAAGTTGCAATCCGAATGTTGCCATTTCTTGATCGGTCATATGTAGGTTCCAGAGACGATTCAGACCTCGAATAACAGCTGCAGCATCAGATGATCCTCCACCCATTCCGGCAGCAACAGGAATATTCTTTCTGATATGGATGTCCACTTTTTGTTGGATTCCAAATTTCTTTTTAAGTAGAAATGCTGCTTGATATGCTAAGTTGCGATGATCTTGCGGTAAAAACACACGATTACAGTGAACGGAAATTCCGTTTCCCTTTTCGGTAACAATCTCGACGTAATCAGATAATTCAATCGATGTCATTATCATATTCCACTCAATTTTGCCGTCTTTATGACGATACGGCGTATCCAAGCCTAGGTTAAGTTTGGCGCATGCTTTCTCTACGGTTCTCAAGTATCACACCCCCAATTTAACTAAATTATTTAATAACATTATACTAAAGTTAAATTGAAAAGTCAGTGAAACTTTCGGATTTTGTCAAAAGTGCAAAATAAAAAGAGCTAATAAACATTATTAGCTCTTAGTTTTAAGCTTCTTCACTTACTTCGTCGGTAAAATCCATTTCGATGTTCTTGGTTAGAATATCAGTGTAGCTGTAAGATACTCTCTTAAGATTTTCATCTTCCTCTAACTCAACAACAAACACTGCAGGGAATGTTTCTGCTAACATCCCATGTCGTTCTAATGTTTTGTTTCTTCCTACTTGAACAGTTACAACAACTTTTTCGCCTAGGCGAGTGTCCAAGTGGCTTTTAATGTCAGTCAAACTGGTTGGCATAATATTCACCTCTCTAGTAGGTTAATTATACCACGGAAAATATTAAAAATCAAAATTATATCACAGTGTTTTTTAATAATCAAATAATATTATACCAATTTTATAGAATGGAACTTATTTGTTAAATCGACGTATTGATCAACTGTTAGTTTTTCAGGACGAATGCTTGGTTGAATGTCGAATTCATCTAGGACGTTTTTGACCTTTTCCTTAGTTTCAGCGTCCTTACCGAATAATCCTTGTAGGTTATTCCATAAGGTCTTTCGACGGTGAGCAAAGCATCCCCTTACAAAACTAGCAAATGCCTTTTCATCAAAGACTTCGTTTTGAATGGATTCTTTTCTTTCCAAAGTCACGATTGCTGAATCGACATTTGGTGCAGGGATAAATGATTTTCTTGATACTTCAAATGCTAACTTAACATCATTTAGGTATTGGATAATCACTGATAGTGAACCGTAATCCTTGCTACCTGGTTTTGCTTCTAGTCTTTGAGCAACTTCTTTTTGCATCATAACGGTAATGTTGTCGAATTCAGCATTCCCCTTCAATAGATCCAAGATGATTGGAGTTGTGATGTAGTAAGGTAAGTTGGCAACAACCTTAATTGGACGTTCGTTGTTGAATTTTTCTTCGATAATAGCTGGTAAATTAGCTTGTAGGATGTCTTGGTTAATCACTTCGACATTATCATATGGACTTAGTGTTTCATCCAATACAGGCAATAAATTTTGGTCAATTTCAAAAGCTAGGACACGTTTTGAACTACGTGCTAGGAATTCAGTTAAACCACCGATACCTGGTCCAATTTCGATGACATTATCTGTATCTGTTAAATGCGCAGCATCGACAATCTTGTTTAAAACGTTTAAGTCAGTTAAAAAGTTTTGACCTAAACTCTTCTTAGCTGATAAATGGAAACGATTTAAGATTGCTTGTGTTCTAGCTGGGCTAGCGATTTCTGGATTATTTGGCATTGTTTACTCCTTAATATGACTTAGTGCTTCGTTAAATTGTTCTTTAGTAATTCCAAACATGGATAGTCGTTTCAATAGCTGTTTCCCATTCACGTATCCAATCTTTAATTCATTACATAGTTGAGTACGTCTAATTTTAGCCTCAGAATCATTAATGACCCTGGCAGCATTTAAATCAGCAACTGAAATTTCACTCTCATGATTAGTGTCTGCTGTATAGACGTTTTTTAGCGCCTCTCTGATGGTTTCGACGCTGGCGTGTTCAACACCTAGTGATCCATCACTCTTGGTTGGTACCGACTTTTTACGATCGACAAACGCGTGCTTAGCGTTTGGTACCTCCTGAGTAATAATCTTTCTGATGCGTTCACCAGAAAAGTCCGGGTCAGTGAAGACGATTACCCCGCGTTGCTTATCTAGCTTCTTAATCAACGCAAGTGTCTTGTCATCAATCGCTGATCCTCTGGTTTCGATGGTGTCACAGTCGACCGCCATTTTAATTCTTTTGGTATCGTCGCGGCCTTCTACCACGATTACTTCTTTGATTTTTTCCATTATTCATCCAATCCAAAAATTCGTAGTGCGTTTTGATAAGTTGCATCGGCAATCTTATCTGGTGTGGTATCTCTAAAACGAGCGACTGCTTCGACAGTGTATAAAGTATAACCCGGTTCGTTTTGGTGACCACGTAATGGTTCAGGTGCTAAATAAGGTGCATCTGTTTCCACTAGCATTCTATCGATTGGTGTCTTAGAAACGGAATCGTGGATTTCCTTGGTCTTTTTGAAACTGGCAACACCAGAATATGAGACGTACATCCCTAAATCCATAATCTTGTTTAACCATTGCGCATCACCATTGAAACTATGAATTATTCCGTTGTTAACTCCTTTTTCCTTTAAAATAGCGTAGGTATCTTCAAAGGCATCTCGGTTATGAACAGAGATTGGCATCCCAAGTTCTTTGGCAATATCGATTTGGCGTTTGAACACATTGAATTGAGCCTTCTTAGGGGCAGTACTTTGATTGTAATCAAGACCAATTTCGCCTAAGGCAACCACCTTGTCATCTTGTAGTTGCTTGTATAGGATGGCTTCTTCTTCATCGTTATAGTTCAAAGCATCTTCTGGATGAAAACCAACGATTGCGTATAGGTTATCGTATTGATGAGCTAGTTCAATCGCTTCTTCGTTCATTTGACGGTTTGATCCAACAATTGCCATCTTGGTAACACCTAGTTTTCTAGCGTGTTCGATGTATTCTGGCACTTGTCCTCTAAAAGCATCATCGTTTAAATGCGTATGTGAATCAAAAATTTGCATTATATTTGCTCCTATCGTAAAAATAGCCATCAATTCATTTTGAATTAATGGCTATTTTTTAGTTTGTTATCTCACCATTATTCCAAAGTGGCACCATTTTCAAATTGGCTACCAATTGTAACTAATTCAATGTTGCCATCGTCATGTTCAACAGATAGTAACATTCCTTGGCTCAATTGGCCACGCATCTTTCTAGGTTTCAAATTGGAAACTATGATTACTTTCTTACCGATTAGTTTTTCGAAGTCAGGATACCACTTAGCAATTCCTGAAAGGATTTGAGTAGTTTCTTCCTTACCTGCATCTAGGGTGAATTTCAATAACTTGTCTGCCCCTTCAACACGTTCAACGTTCTTAACTTCGGCAACTTTTAGTTCTACTTTTTCAAAGGTATCGAACTTGATTTCTTTCTTATCAGCAGCACTTTCAGCGCCCTCTTGGGCAACTTGAGCTTGTTTCTTAGCTTCTTCTTTGGCTGCACGACCCTTTTTCTTGTCTGACTTAGTCATTTGGTTCTTGATAAAGTCAACTTCTTCTTCCTTGTCTAGACGTGGGAAGATTGGAGTTCCCTTAGCAACCACTTTACCACCTGTTGGTAAGTCTTCAATCGCAATGTTAGTTAAATCAATTGCTTGATCGTCTAAACCTAATTGTGTGAAGATTTGTTTTGGTGCATTAGTCATAATTGGACTAATTAATAGACCAATTACACGTAAACTGGCAGCTAAATGAGCCATTACATCAGCAAGCTTTTCAGCGTCACCATCGTTTTCATTCTTAGCTAGAATCCATGGTGTAGTTTGGTCGATGTACTTGTTAGTTTGAGAAACTAATTGCCAAACAGCAGCTAAAGCATCTGAGAAGCGTGATTCATCCATCTTAGTCTTATATTCAGCAATAACATCCTTGCTTAGTGCTTCTAGTTCCTTGTCAGGTTCTAAGAAGTTTGACTTGAATTCTGGAATCACACCGTCTTCGTACTTGTTAATCATTGAAACGGTACGGTTTAATAAGTTTCCTAAGTCGTTTGCTAGGTCGTAGTTGATACGATCTACGAAGTCTTCTGGTGTGAACACACCGTCGTTACCAAATGGAACGGCCTTTAGTAAGTAGTATCTTACTGCATCCAAACCGTATCTTTCGGCTAAGACTTCTGGATAAATAACGTTACCCTTTGACTTAGACATCTTACCGTCTTTCATGGTTAACCAACCGTGACCGATAACATGTTTTGGTAATGGTAAACCTAAAGCATGTAGGATAATTGGCCAGTAGATAGTATGGAATCTAACGATTTCCTTACCAACCATGTGAACATCAGCAGGCCAGAATTTTTGGAATAGTGAATCATCATCAGTATCGTATCCTAACGCACTAATATAGTTTGATAGCGCATCAATCCATACGTAAACAACGTGTTCTGGATTTGATTTAACAGGAATTCCCCAACTAAATGATGTTCTAGAAACAGCTAAGTCTTCTAGACCTGGTTTGATGAAGTTATTAATCATTTCGTTCATTCTTGATTCTGGTTGAATAAAATCAGGATGATCCTTGTAGTATTGTAATAACCAATCAGCGTACTTGCTCATCTTGAAGAAGTATGACTTTTCGTTCACTAGTTCAACTTCGTGTCCTGATGGAGCCTTTCCACCAATAACGTTGCCATTATCGTCTTTGTATACTTCGGCTAATTGTGATTCGGTGAAGTATTCTTCGTCAGATACTGAGTACCAACCAGAGTATTCACCTAGGTAAATATCACCTTGATCTAATAATTGTTGGAAAATCTTTTGAACAACTTCTCTGTGTTGCGCATCAGTGGTTCTGATGAACTTGTCGTTTGAGATGTCCAATTTCTTCCATAAGTCTTTAATTTGAGCAGCCATCTTATCCACATATGCTTGTGGAGTAGTGTTTAATGATTCTGCCTTTTCTTCGATTTTTAGTCCGTGTTCATCTGTTCCTGTTAGGAAGAACACGTCAAAACCTTCAGCACGTTTGTAACGAGCTAACGCATCACACGCAATAGTTGTGTATGAGTTCCCGATATGTAAACGTCCTGATGGGTAGTAGATAGGCGTTGTAACATAAAAAGTATTGTTATCAGCCATGTTAATCATCCTTTCAACCAGTAATTAATATTAACTATTAGTATATCATACTTGAATTGTCAATAATATTGCTCTTAGAACAAATCTAATTGCATTGGTGCCAAATCGTTAAATGATACGTGCAACATCTCTTTTAATTGTAGTGCATTCGGTGCGGCATCCCTACCAGAGTTGTTGTTAAAGATCACACACACCTCATCGACTTCTTTGTTTAACTTAGTGACGATGTCGGCGAATTGCTTTAATTCGTCCTCACTATATTTATACAACGTTCTTTGACTACGCCAGTTCTTGTCCTGGTTAAACCATCCTTGGGCATTTCGTCCGTGTAGTCTTAACATCGCCATCTTAGAAGTAGTCACCATTGGTAATAACTCAATTCCATCGTTTAGGTTATGAGGTTCATCAGCAATCACAAAGGTCATCCCTAAACGTTTCAAATAATTTTGAATTGAGTTTTGCATCGACTTTTCTGTCCATGTCGGATTTCTAAACTCGACTGCAATTGGCACCTTTCTTCCCATCAATTCACGGATGGTCATTAGATAGCGAATGTTGTCATTGTTACGTTGGAAATATGGTGGGAATTGAAATAAGACCGTCTTTAATTGATTGGTCTGAATTAATGGTTGAAGCATTTTGACGTAATCACTAAACGCCTGTCTTCTTTGATCATCGTCGGCAGCCATTTGTGAACGCATGTCATGCTTGGTCATCAATTGATTGGCTTTTAAGATAAATTGGAATGATTCTGGCACTTGGCGCATCCATTGGCGAACTATTTTTTCCTGTGGAATGCCGTAAAAAGGATTATCGACTTCCACGACTGGAAAATGGGCCGCATACTCGTTTAACTTAACAGGACGTTTCTCACCATTAATCAAAGCTGGATGCTCACTCCAAGTCGTTACTCCTAAAGTTATCATTAAACCATCATCTTCCTTCTTATTTCAATTCACTAAAGAATTTCGTTGCGTCCTCTTGAATCATCTTAAAATCGATTCCTAAGTTTAACTTTTCTTGGTTAACCGCAATTACTTTGGCACCCGGATTTCTGTAATCCAATAGTCCGGCAAATGGGTAGACACGCATGGAAGTTCCAACGATCACTACCAAGTCCGCCTTTTCCATTAGTTGAACACTGTTAACCACTTTGGCTTGGTTAAGTCCTTCATCGTATAAAACGATCCCTGGACGAAGCGTTCCGCCGCAATCAGCGTGCTTGTCGCTTTGCATATATTCATGCCAATCAACTCTTTGATGGCACTTTTGGCAATATACGTCGTATAGATTGCCATGAAATTCAATTAAGTTCTTGGTGTCGGCAGCACCGTATAATCCATCAACGTTTTGAGTGATCACACTGGCTCTACCTTCCCTAGTAAGTTCAGCTTGTTTTTCGTGAATTACATTGGGTTTGGCATCTGGATAGTACATATTTTCCTTCACAAATGTGTAGAACACATCTGGCTCATTAACTAAACATGCATGACTTAAATAATATTCAGCTGGTTTTCCAGTTGTATCAGTTGCATATAGTCCATTCTTAGAACGATAGTCTGGAATGTTGGAAGCTGTCGATACCCCGGCTCCTGTCAAAAATACAATGTTTTTTGCATTATCAAATAATGATTGAATTTCCTTATCCATCAGATTGCCTCCTGCCTTATTTTCTAATGATATATGGCATTTTTAGTTCTTTAAACAATTCTTGAACAGTCATCGCGTATAACTTCTTGAAGTATTCTGGACTGTCATCCATACCTGTTGGTGCAGGAATGACGAATGAGTTTTGATCATCTGACTTGTTGAAACCAACGTATGCACGACGACCAGTTTCCTTATCATGTAATTCTGAATGGAAGATTTCAAATTGTTGTTTTACGTTTAAGTTTAGTTGTCTTTCTGAAACAACACTGGAGATAGTTGCAAATTCTGAGTTATGCAATGCAGGTAGTCCCCACTTCTTTAGTTGTTCATCAAAGGCCTTGAATAACTTAACAACGTTTCTTCTGAAACCAAATGGTGAGTCAGTTGGCTTTTCAGTGATAATCTTGTAGATTTCATCAGCAGCCTTTAGGGCAACTGGGTAATCTTTTTCAAGGGTTGGACGTGCAAATGAATCGAACTTGTCACCGTAGAATACGTGAGCGTCGATTAGGGTCAATAGACGTAATTCCATGGCGTTATCTAATTCTTCTGGTTCAGGTTCAATTGTGTTTTGAATTCCCTTTAGGTACATCTTTTCGATGTCTTCGTTAATTAGGCCGTGTTTTCTTTGTTCTGAAACAACCACAAAGTGGGCAACGATATCAAATAGTTCAGTTCCCATTACTTCTAGTTGTTCGTCTAATTCGTCTTGACCAGTTGATAGTGAGAAGAACACTTGTGGGAAACCACGTAGTGTCATCAACAAGTGAATTAGTTCGTGTGAAGCAGTGTAGTTAGGAGCTGACATGTCTGAGATTTGAACAAATAGGTTCTTACCGTCTTGCACCACTTGTGCTTGATCATGTCTAACGTATCCAGATTGAAGTTGGCCGATAAATTGAACTTCAATTTTACCTGGGAAAAATTTGTTTACAACGTTAATTAAACTTTGTGTGTCTTGATTTAATTCGATTTCCATTAAAATTCACCTTCATTATTATTTCTAATTTGGTTTAAGATTTTTTGTGCTGACTTTAAGTCATTTAAATGGTTGGCTCTCATTTCTGAAACCACTTGTTTTACTTCTTTGCCCTTGGCTCCGGCACTCATCACTAATGAATTCAATTGAAGGTTCATGTGCCCCTTTTGAATTCCATCGGTAACTAACGCCTTTAGAGCAGCTAGGTTTTGGGCTAACCCAACTGATGCAACCACTTGGCTTAACTCTTCCTTTGAGGTTACTTGCGATAGTTGTTGGTTGATTTTAACCTTTGGTAATATCTTAACGGCACCACCGATAAAACCTAGTGACAACGGAATTGTCATCTCACCAATTAACTTGTCACCATCAATTGACCAGTTGGATAATCCCTTGTATTGACCATCTTTGCTGGCGTAGGAATGAATGCCAGCTTCAACCGCACGCCAATCATTACCCATTGCCATTACCACAGCATCGATTCCATTCAAGATGCCCTTGTTATGAGTAGCAGCACGATACGGATCGATTTGAGCGATGTGTGATGCTTCAACAATTCTGTTTGCAACATCCATGCCGTTGGTATCAGGATTACCCAGTTGGCTAACTGGAATGGATCCGGATACCTTCACCAGGTTATCTTCACCGTAGTTAGATAGGATGCTCATCAAAACATCCCCACTGAAGCGTTCCTCGATAAACTCAGAAGTAGCTTCTAGCATTGAGTTAATAATGTTTGCTCCCATTGCTTCACCAACGTTCACAAACAAGTCAACTGATGCATAGTCATCATCTAATTTTCTGACGCGCACCTTCTTAGCACCACCACCGTATTCTAGAATCGATGGATGTGATTGGTTTGCGATATCAATGATATGTTCTTGATGTGTATTGACTATTCCAATCAATAGGTTAATATCGTGTGTTTTAACAACGATTTGGCCCATTAGATTACGACCCAATACTTCAGCAGTAATCCCGGCACCCTTGGCAAATAAACGGGCACCATTACTAGCCGCCGCAATCACGGATGGTTCTTCTGTTACCATTGGAACAATTTTTTCATTACCATTAATCATAAAATTAACGGCCACTCCTTCTGGAATGGAGTAATCAGTTACATAGTTTTCAACTAAACTATCGCTTGATTGGTGATAGTCGCTAGTCATTTCATGTTTTTGATTCATGTTTAATCCAGCAAATTCACTGACTAGTTTTATTCTATCATCATAATTACGATGGTAGAAATGTTTGAAAGTTCCCATTATTAGTCCCCCCGGATGCGGTATTTATATCTGATATTTATAATAACATTATTTAAAATTCAATCATTTAAAAAGGTTTTTAACCCGTCAATGGATTAAAAACCTCTTTAATAGTTTCGATAGTGCTTCTTTATATATTCAGCAATAAGTCCTTCTCTTACGCCACCTTCTGAAAATACGATTCTTCTTGAATCAATTTCATCAATGACTGTAATAAGAGGTAATAGACCACCTAGTATAATATCAGCTCGCTCGTTTTCTAATCCGTGAATTTCTTTTCGATTGTGTAAGTTCTTACGTAAAAGTAATTCATACGTTCCCATCACTTGGCGTTGATTTAGGTGATAGCCATTTAGGTTATCAGAGTTCTTGAAGTGTTGATGACTGCGATTAATTCTCGCTAAACTTCTAGCAGCTCCTCCCAACACAACTAATTGATAGTGATCAGCTTTTTTAAGCCAAGGAACACGATGTATGTTTTCCTTTAAGAAACGTTGCGCGTTGAATAAGTCAGCTGCATGAACTGAGTTATTCAATTTAAAACGTTCTGAAATATTAACGGCACCAATTGGTAAACTAATTAAGTCACGACGTTTCTTACCTTGAACGCGGACCAATTCGATACTAGCACCACCAATATCCATCACCATGTAGTCGTTCATCTTAATCTTATTTACGACACCTAAATAATCGTAATAAGCTTCTTCACGACCTGATAGGACTCTAACGTCTAAGCCAACTTTCTTTCTTACCTTGCGAATAAAAGCTTTTTGGTTTTCAGCTTGTCGAACCGCAGCAGTTGCAATGGTAATCACAGTGGCATTATTCATTGAGCTATAAATTCTTTTGAAAGACTTTAAAGCATTAATTGTCCGATTAATTGCAACCGGTTGTAGAATCTTTTCTTTCCCCATCCCTTCGGATAGACGACTATCGCTCTTACTACGTTTTAGCTCAACGCAATAACCGTCATTTTCAATCCGATAGATGGACATTCGAGCAGAATTCGAACCGATGTCAACAATTACTAAGTTCTCCATCCGATTCACCCTAAACTCCTAAAATAGTTTTTATTTAAAGTAATTAATACCAATAGCATCCCTTACTTCATCTAGGGTTTGGTTGGCTACCTTATTCGCTTTGTCACTACCAGCCTTTAGAATGTCATAAACAGCTTGTGGATCCTTTTCGAATTGTTCACGACGTTCTCTGATTGGTGCCAATTCAGCTTGTAATACTTCGTTTAAGTAACGTTTGATCTTCACATCACCTAGACCACCGTGTCTGTATTGTTCCTTTAATTCGGCAACCTTTTGCTTGTCGTCAGCAAAGATGTCTAGGTAAGTAAATACAGTGTTTCCTTCAACTTGACCAGGATCTTCCACGTGAATGTGGTTAGGGTCAGTGTACATTGACATTACTTTCTTTTGAATGGTATCTGCATCGTCTGCTAAGTAGATGGCGTTGTTCAATGATTTACTCATCTTAGCGTTTCCATCTAAACCAGGGATTCTACCCATTCCCTTTGGTGGGAAGTAGCCTTCTGGTTCAACTAATACATCCTTACCGTAGATACCGTTAATACTTCTAACGATTTCTCTAGTTTGTTCTAGCATTGGTTCTTGGTCTTCACCAACTGGAACAGTGTCGGCCTTAAATGCAGTGATATCTGCAGCTTGACTGACTGGGTAAATGAAGAATCCAGCAGGAACACTTTCACCAAACTTCTTTTGTTGGATTTCAGTCTTAACAGTTGGGTTTCTCTTCAAACGGTTAACTGAAACTAAGTTCAAGTAGTGCATTGTTAATTCGTTTAGTGCAGGAATTTGTGATTGAACCAAGATTGTTGATTCTTCTGGGTCAATTCCGACAGCTAAGTAATCCAAAGCTACTTGTAATAGTGAGTTCCTGATTTTTTCTGGGTCACGTGCATTATCAGTTAATGCTTGCATGTCCGCAATCATGATATTGGTGTCGTATTCACCTGAGTTTTGTAATGCAACTCTGTTCTTTAATGATCCAACGTAGTGTCCGATATGTAGTTTACCAGTTGGTCGATCACCAGTTAGAATTACTTTTTTATCTGCCATTTTGTTACTTCCTTTCCAAAAAAAGCGCCCCATTGTTAAAAAAACAATAGGACGCTTGAGCGCGGTACCACCTAACTTGCAAATGTATAATCATTTGCCACTCTGCGATAAGGGTGCAATCCCATAAATTCATCCATTTCGCTAGTCGTGATTACTTTCAGTACTACATAATCTCTCTGTAAATGACATCGCTACTTACTTTAATATTAACTATATTTTACTGGATTTAAATTGACATGTCAAAAAGGATATTAATTGACATGACGGCCAAATCTAATTAGAATTATTGAGCATAAATGAACGGATTTAACAATAAATTAGGAGGTAAAAATGGCTAATAACGATCTTACAAATGAACAAAATCGTGTCGATAAAGTTGTCGCCAAATTACACAAACGAATCGATAAGACAGAAGCTGAATACCAAAAGGCACATAAAGAAACAAAGCGTGTCCAACAAAACTACGGTAATAATACTTCCGTTAACTACGTCGAAGTCGATGATAGAATTGAAACTTCCGCTGACCTCCAACAACAAAGAGGACTAGTTAATAAGGTAGTCCAAAGCGAAGCAATCATTAAAAACCAACTTGAAACATACAAGAAATTAGCTGATTCTCCATACTTTGGACGAATTGATATCAAGGATGACGGAGATGATGATACCGAAAGCTTATACATCGGTACCGCCTCATTCGTTGACGATGATGAAAACTTCCTAGTCTACGATTGGCGTGCACCAATCTCTAGTATCTATTACAACGGAACGTTGGGAAAAGTTTCATATCAAACCCCAGCCGGTAAACAAAGCACCGACTTGGAAAAGAAGCGCCAGTTTCAAATTAGTCACGGTGAAATCAACAACATGTTTGATACCAATGAAACCGTGGGTGATGAAATGCTTCAATCTGTGTTGGGGCAACAACATGATGAAGTGATGCAAAACATCGTTTCAACAATTCAAAAAGAACAAAACGATATCATCAGAGATACCAACAGCGACCTACTTGTTGTTCAAGGGGTTGCCGGTTCTGGTAAGACTTCTGCAATTCTTCAACGAATCGCATTCTTGTTGTACCACAGTAGAAGTTCACTTCAAGCTGATCAAATTATTTTGTTCTCCCCTAACCGTTTATTCTCACATTATATTTCTGACGTTTTACCTAGTTTAGGTGAACGCAATATGAGACAGGTTACCTTACAAGAATTCATCGATCACCGACTTGAAGGTGTAAAGGTTCAAAGTTTATTCGACCAATATGAAACCGAACAAGCTTACACCGATGACGAAAAAACAATTCAATCATTTAAACGTAGTCATCAATATATGACATCAATTGAGAACTATATCAATAACGTTTTCAATGATGACATTGCCTTTCAAAGCATCTTGATCGATGGCAAGGTCTTCTTCGATGCTGATGTGATTAAAGATATCTATGCTTCTCAACCTAAACAAATGAAACCGGCTGATAAGTTCTTAAAGACTAAAAACCGTTTGATTGAAATCTTGAAGAAACGTATTGAGGTCGAAGTATATAAACCATGGGTTGATGATGCCATCGATCAACTTAACTCTGAACAATATCACGATTTCATGGAAGGCCATCAATTAGGTAGCTTCCAAGATGAGGATGATGAAAGATACTTCATCGCTAAAAAAATCGTGACCGAACACTTCAGGAAAATATACGATGCTTTGTATAATGGTTCTTTCTTTGATTCATACCTTCAATACCAACGCTTCATGCAACAAGTGGTCCTACCTAAGGACGTCAATGTTGATGCATGGAACGATGACGTCGATGGTTTTTCCGATTCAATCGAATTGCATCAAGTTCGTTTGGATGATGCTGCCCCACTTCTATATATGCGTGATTTAATGATTGGTGGCGGTCAAAACCAAACAATGCAATACCTCTTCGTCGATGAAATGCAGGATTACTCAATTGCCCAATTGATTTACATCAAGCATGCATTTCCACAAACCAAGATTAACTTAATCGGTGACAGTGAACAGGCATTGTTCAAGGCAGTTGAAGCACCTCAAGAACTACTAAATAAGTTAAACCAAGCATTTGCTACTAAGAAATCAAGATTGATTACTTTGAACCGATCATATCGTTCAACTTATCCAATCACTAACTTTGCTAAATCACTATTACCAAACGGTGATGAGATTGAAGCATTCAACCGTCCAGGTAAATCACCTGAGATTTTCATTCGTCATAATGAACAAGAATGTATTGATGCTTTAATTAATTGCGCTAAACAAGAGTTAAAGGATGAAGGAACTGTTGCGATTGTTACCAAAAACCTAACTGAGGCCAAACAACTTCATCAACATACCTACAACCAACTTAATCCAACCCTATTAGCTGATACAGATAGATCACTTCCAAAGGGCGTCGTGATTATGCCAATCTATTTAGCTAAGGGACTAGAATTTGATTCTGTCATTGCTTGGAACGTTTCTAAAGATAATTATCCAAACGATGATTATGTTGGAACACTTTACACAATTGCCACTCGTGCAATGCACCACCTAACATTAATTAGTAATGGTACTGTTTCACCAATTATCGCAAACGCCAACCTACCAATTAATGAAGTTAAGATTGATAGAAAAATTAAATAACAAACAAAAAAAGACCAATCGAAATTGATTGGTCTTTTTATATAAGCCGTTTCCGGGATTTGAACCCGGGACCTCTTCCTTACCATGGAAACGCTCTACCTCCTGAGCTAAAACGGCAATATTAACAAAAAGCCTTCGATTTACATCGAAGACTTTTTTATTCGCGCGGCGACTTCCTACCCTTGCAGAGGGCGATCCCTCAACTACTATCGGCGTTTAGAAGCTTAACTTCTGTGTTCGGCATGGGAACAGGTGTATCCTTCTAGCTATCGCCACCACACTATTTATCT